>JBDTIR010000496.1:0-9013 GCA_039936275.1 Isosphaeraceae bacterium
CCGTTGCGAGGTCTCGTCGATGTCGCTCGATCTGCCGGCCGGCTGGCTCCCGGAAGGCCCTCGCGGCTTACGGCAAGGGCCAGACCCTGGAACCGCGGCCGATCGCCAATCGTGGCGGTTCGATGGGCCTGGCGGCTCGGTGGATCTCCGCTTGAGATCGCAAGGAGCCGACGCCGGGCCCGGCCCTCGACCGTCGGCCCGGGTGGAGGGAACCACCTGGATCGACGTAGCCGAGTCGGGCGCGACCTGGCGGGCTGACTGGCGGGTTGATCCCGGCCACGAGGGGGTCCGGCAATTCGGCGTGGAACTGGACCCGGGCTTGAAGCTGATCGACGTGACCGGGCCCGGGGTGGCCTCGTTCCGGATCGAAACGGCGGGCGGAACCACCCGGTTGTTGATCTCGCTGGCCGTTGACGTCAAGGGGCCGACGCCCGTGGCCATCCGCGCCCGCGTGGCGATCCCCGATGAAGGCCCCTGGGCGGTGCCCGCGGCCCGCCCCCTTGACGCCCAATGGACCGGCGGCCGAACCGCGATCCACCTGGGCACGGCTCGGGTTCTGGAGACCTGCCGCGAACGCAGCGGTCGACGGGTTGCGCCGCTGCCCGAGGAACGAGACGTGGCGCCCGGGACCGGAACGCTTTTGGTCTTCGAGGGGACCGCCCCCCGCTCGGTCGCCGATCTGACTCTGAGGAAACCCTGGAGCGACGTCTCGGCCGAGGTCCAGGGAATGCTCTTGCTGCGCCGCGACCGCACCCAGCTCCAAGCGCGCGTGGCCTGGACGGTCCATCGAGGCCGCCTGACCGACCTGGTCGTGGACCTGCCGCCTGGCTGGACGCCGGATCGGGTGCAGGTCGCCTCCTCTGGAGAGGAAACGACCTGGCAGAGCGAGCGCCTCCAGGCCGGAGGCACCCGTCTGTTCGCCCATGTGCCGCCGTCGATCGATCCGACCCTCGACCCGACCTTAACCTTGACCGCGACGGCCGTTGGCCCTGGACAGTTCGGCCCGAGAGACCTCCCCAGAATCAGGCCGGTCGGGGTCCGGATCGCCGATGAGGTCTGGGTGGCTCGGGTCGACTCGGGCACGGTCGTCCGGCCGACTTCGGCGCGCGGCCTGGCCTGGCTCGACCCGTCGAGCCTTGCGACCGACTGGGCGGGGGCCGCGACCCTTGGTCTTGGTCAAGCCCTGGCCTGGCGTTGGATCGAGGCTGACGCCGAGGGGCGAATCCAATGGTCGCAGCCGCCGGCCACCTCGACCGGCGAGACGCAGGTTGTCGCGGTCGTCGGCCCGGAACGGCTCCAGGCCGACTGGCTGATCACGCTGCACCGGCCTGAAGGAGATGAGCGAACCCTGGCCGTTCTGGCCAGTGAGGACGTCGGCGATGACCCCGAGTGGCGGATCGTGGGCGATGACTCCGGCCCACCGATCTCGTCCCAACCGCTCGACACGGCGCGTCGGGCCGCCTTGGGCTTTCCGGCCAAGGGGTCGGCCTGGGAGTTAAGCCTGTCTCGGCCGATCCGGGGCAAGCTGGTCTTGCACGCCCGGATCGAACGCCCCTGGCCAGGACGAGGGACCATCCCCTTGATCGCCCTTCCCGAGTCGTTCCGGGCCCGGGGGACCGCCCTGGTCGCCGTGGACCGGACCATGCTCTCAACCGCCAAGACCGAAGGGCTGCGGACCCTCAATTCGCCCCTGGCCTGGCGCATGGCCGTGCCTGTCCCCGGGGACCCCCTGGACGACCCCGATCCAGGCCAGTCGCGTCGCGCCTTTGCCTTCCGCTTCGACGGCCCGCGCCCCGGGCGTCTGACCTTGCAAACCGAGCGGCTCGAACCGGCGACCGCCGGGGCCTTGATTTCCGAGGCCATGCTCACGACCGACGCCACCCTACCCGGCCTTCATGAGCATCATCTCGTCCTGATGCTCGTGCCGGAGAGCGCCCGAGTGCTCGACATCAACCTTCCCGACGGCTCAACCTTACGGCGCGTCCGCCGCGACGATCAGGAGACAACGCCGATCCGCATGGGCGAGACCTTACGCATCTCCTTGCCGACCCCCTCAGACGCGCGGCCGACCTGCACGATCACCCTGGACTACCAGACCCCGGCGGCTGCCGTGGACGTTGAGCCGGATCGCCCCCGGTTCTCGTTGCCTTGTCTGGCTTTCACCTGGAACGTCGCGGTGGTCGATGCCAAGAGGGCGGATTCCCGAGGCCTGGCCCTGGTCAACGCCGATCCTGGCCTATCGTCCAACGACCCGGCCGTCGCTTGGGCTCGCCGAGCCCCGGGGGACTGGCCGGACCTCAAACGACGACCTCGCCCGTTGTCGAGCCCCGCGGCCTTGTGGCGCGAGCTGGATGCGCGAGCCAGGGCGACCCCGACCCGGGAGACGACCCTGGGCGACCTGCTCGCTCGCTGGGACTCGGGCCGCCTCCCCTTGATCGTGGACCGGATCGCCCTGGCCTCGGCGGGCTGGGGGCCACGGTCACGCTACCTTCCGCCCCGGCTCGATCCAAAAACCATCGACGCGGCGCGAGCCTGCCTGACCCCTTTGGGCCTGACCGTCCGACCTTTGGGAAACGTCTTGCTCGTTTCTTCCGCCAAGGAAGCCGAAGCGATCGCCAGACGGTTCGAGGATGAGCCGAGCGTTGGCCGCGCCCTCGTGACGGCCCTGACCCGCGGCTCCGGCCCTGCGGATCGCTTGCAGTCGGTGGCCCGCTGGCGAGGCGAACCGACCCCCGAACCCTCGACCACGGGCCCCGCCGTCGACGCCCCTTTGGCTGAGGGGCGAAGAGTCCTTCACTCCGTCGCCGTCGGCTGGCCAGAGGCAGAGACCGGAATCCGCCTGTTTGATCCAAGATCAAGAACGGCCAGGCGTTGGGCGGCGGCGCTCGCCGTTCTGACCCTGGGGCTCGCCACGCGCCGGATTTCTGCCAGGCGACGGGCGTTTGGCGCCGCGTTGCTCTTGACCATGGCCCTGATGGCGGCGGCCTGGGCCGCTCCGCATCTGGCCTCGCTGGCGATTGGCGTCATCTGTGGAAGCATGGCGGCTCTGGCATTCTGGGTCGGTCAGGCGCTGCGTCCCCCTTGGAATCCCATAGGAAACCGGCGGTCCCGGTCGCCAGACCGCCGACGCAGGTTGGGTTCTAGCATCGTGGCCTCCTTGATCGCCCTGGTGATCTCAATGAGCCTGGCCGTGGCGGTTGCCGCTGAGGTTGAAGGTGAAGCGGCTACGCCCGAAGGGGAACCCGCCCGGGCAGTCGAATCCAAGACGACCACGACCTCCAAGGCCGTGCCCTTTGACCAGCCGATTATTGTGCTTGTGCCTTATGATGATGTGAAAGAATTGCGATTAAAAGGGACGCGCGCCGTTCTACTCGAAGCCGACGTCGCGCGGCTTCGAGGCCTGGCCGAGGCGACGCCGCCGCCCCTTGGGATTGAACTGGCCGCGTCGGCCGCGGAGCATCGCGTTCATCTGGAGGGCAACGAGCGCGCCGTGATCGAGTCGGGATTTGATCTTTGGGTGGAACGGGACGGACCCGCGACCTGGACCTTGCCGGTCGGCCAGGGTCACGACCTCTCGGCCAGAGTTGATGGCGACGCGGTGCCGATCCGGATCGAGTCAGGGGGGACCGAGGCGAGTGTGGCGATCTCCGGAGCAGGTCGGCATCAGCTCACGGTCCGCCGCAGTGTCGATCTCGGTCCGGACCAGACGCTCAATTTGCCGATCAACGCCATCGCCTCGGCCCTGGTTGAGATCGACGCGCCCGGCAAGGGCGTCCGGCTGGAATTACCCTGCTCACGAGGACGTTGGGGGCTCCGAGACAACCGGATCAAGGGGGCCCTCGGACCGGTTGACCGCCTGGTGGTCCGTTGGGGTTCCGCCCTCGACGCCGACGCCAAAAGGCCTCAAGGGTCGGTCAAGGGGCGGGTTCTCTGGGACGCCTGGCCAGCCGGCGACCGGGTCCAGGCGCGGCTCTCGTATCATGACCAGGCGGAGACGGCGTGGGTCCGCTTGGCCCTCGGGCCTGGCTGGATCGTTCGATCGGCGTCGATTCCAGGCTCGGGCGTGGTTGACGCCACCTGGCAAGGGACGGCAAGCCGGCCCGAATGGGTCGCCCACCTTGACCCGCCGCTTCTCGATGGCGAGGCGCTTCAGTTAGAACTCTGGAGGGCGGCGGCCCCAAACACCAAGGAGGCGGGCAAAGTCGGCCGCCGTGCCCCGGGGATCGAACCGTTGGGGGTGGAACAGGCAACCACTACGCTCGGTCTTCGGAGGCCGGCCTCCTGGTCAGGGCGACTCCAACCCTTGGCGGCCGGCGAGCCCTTGGCCGATGACGAGTTCGTTCGAGCCTGGGGCCCCTTGCCCAGCGACAACTTGATCATGGCCGGGGCCATGCAGGCGACCAGACCGATCGAACTCGAAGTCCCCCTGAAGCCCGCGACCGATCAGCCCTCGGCCAGAATGACGTTACGGCTCGACCTGCTTCCAGGCCGGATTGCGGTTCATTCCGAGACGAAACTGACGGCCAAAACGGGACGGATTGACGAGACAGTCGTGAAGATCCCGATCGAATGGACCCCGATCACCGTCGAGGCGGAAGGCTTGACCGACTGGAGCCAGCCGTCGCCCGACCTCATCCGGCTTCGCTTCGACGGCGACGGCACGGGCGTCCTGGAACGGATCGTCCGCCTTGACGGCTGGCTTCCGGTTCCGACCAACCCCCTGGCGACCGGGGTCGTTCGGCAGTCTCGGAACGTTCCCTGGCCGATCTGGCTCGATACGGTCGAGGGGCCCGGGACTCTGACCGTCGCGGCCCCTCCCGCCATGTCGATCCGGCTCAATGCCGGGGCCGGGGTCGCGCCGTTGGCCAGGGTCGAATCTTCGAAGACGGCCAAAGGCCCGCCGGTGCGTCTCAGCTATCAGGTGAACCAGCACGACGCGATTGGTCTCTTGCAATGGACCTCGGAGCCGACGAAGGTCACTGCCGCGGTTCGTAGCCTGATGACCATCCACCCGGGGTCGGTGGAGTGGACGGCCTCGGTTCGCTATCAAGTGGCGGCCGGGGCCAGTGATACGATCGAGCTGTCGTTACCGAAAGAGTGGGCCGACACGGCCAGGCTGGACGTTCCCGGCGGCGGCTACCGGCAGACGGTCGGCGTCGAGGGGGACCGAGTGACCTGGGGCCTCCGGCTCGACGAGCCGATCTGGGGTTCGCGCCAGGTCTTGATTCATTCGGAGCGGCCTTACCAGCCTGGCGAGGCGATCAACTACCCCAGGCTGGTCCCGCTTGGCTTCGGATCGGCCGAGACCTTGCTGGCCTGGGTGGATGCCTCGGACCGTGGGTTCCAACCGGCCGGGTTGTCCGGTCTCAAGCAGGTGGATTCCGTCCGCTTTCCCACCGAGGAATGGCCGGTCCCGGTTCCCCCCGGTCGGATCGTTTATCAGGTGCAAGACCAGCAATGGGCGCTTCGGATTCAAGACTCAGGCCACGATCTGCCCGAAGAACGGTCCCGCGCCACGCGCATCATCAACGCTCGGCTGGAGTGTACGCTCACAGCCGAAGGCGCGAGCTGGGGGCACGGTTTCTATGGGTGCGATGCGCGACCGGGGCCGTTCCTGAAACTCCAGCTTCCCGAAGGGCTCGAACCCCTGGGGGCCCTGGTGGACGGCCAGGCCGTCCAGCCCTTACGCGGGTCTGGCGGTCGGTTGTTCCTGCCAATCCTCGACGGAGGCGCCTGCCAGGCGGAACTGGTCTGGCGGTCGAAGCCAGGCCGCGCCGACAGGGCCGAACGCGGTGCCCGGGAGATTCCGCTGCCGAGCCTGGAACAAGCCAACGTCCCGACCCTGATCACCGTGGACGCCCCGGAATCGCTCTTGATCTCAACCCCAACGCGGGCGTTGGTCCCGATCGCGGCGGACGTGCTCGAATTGGAGAACGCCGAGTGGCAGGCGAAACGGATGACCCGCCTGGCCGGTCGATTTGATCGAGCCTCCTCGTCAGACCAGGCGGCCCTCTTGACAGCCTGCGTGCAATTCGAGCTCCAGGCCCGCGCCACCAGGCGCGCGGCGCTGGGTCAGTTGACTGCCGCGACGGCGTCGAGCCATCAGACGGCTCAGCGGTTGGTTGCCGTGCGGACCAAACTTGAGGAGGCGCTCGGCGAGGCGGGCTTGGGAGAGTTTCCCCGCTCGGCCCGGGCCAGACTCGGAGGTGATGAGCCTGACCCGTTCGGGGCCAGTCCTCCCAATCTGGAGCGTCGCTTACCGCTCAGGGTTCGTCGCCCGGGCGTCGCCCACTCGTTTCGGGGCGCGTCTACCACCGACAACCAGCCGCTTCGGCTCGAATGGTCTTTGAGACCGACGCCTCAGCCCTGGCAGCGCGTCGGTGTCTGGACCCTGGCCCTGGTCGGCCTTGGTCTCCTGATCGGCCTTCCCGCAATGGCGGGCCTCCGTGAGATCGGCCGGCCCGCTCGCCTGGCCATCCTCGGGGGACTCGCCGCCCTGGCGACGGCGGCCCTGATCCTGGGAGTCGAAACCTCCGCCGTGCTCGCAGCCCTGTTGATGGTCGGCGTCGGGCGGTTCATGGACTCTTGAGCAACGGCCTTGACCGTTTTAGATCAGGTCCAATCGCCGTCTGGGGCTAGGGGATCGGCTGCATTTGGGGCAGAGGCCGTTGATGATGAACTGGTGATCGGTGGGCCGGAACCCGTACTGAAGACTGACCGCGTCGCGGAGCTTGCGGATTTCATTATTGTTGAATTCGACGACCGCGTTGCACTCAGAGCAGTGCAGGTGATCGTGCGACGGATAGCCGTAGTCGTGTTCGTAGGCGGTTCGGTTGGTCAGTCTGAGTTCGCGGAGCAGACCCGCGTCGACCAAGAGCCGCAAGGTCCGATAGACGGTCGAGCGGCTGACCTCTCGGCCCGCGGAATGCAAGTCGCGGACCAGTTCGTCAGCGTCGAAGTGTTTGTGAGTCGCGAAGATGTGTCGGACCAAGACACGCCGTGGGGTCGTCAGCTTTTCGCCGCGGATCTCCAGGAACTCACGGAACTTCTCCTCCGGGAGCTCGGCGGTGGTCATCGGGCTCAAGGGGGGTTGGTTCAGCAAGTTCGTCATCCTCCCACAGTGGCACAACTGGTTGAGAGCATTCCTACAGGAAAGATGCGGCCTGGACGGCCGCCCCACAGTAAAGATGCGGCCGTCGAGCGTCCGTTTTGATTGTAGCCGCCAACCCCGTTCACTTCCACTCGTAAAGCCAAAGACCCCCGGGTTCAAGGGGCGGTCAACGGAATCGGCGGCGGGGCCGACAGTGAAATTGGCGGTCCCGGCGTGGATACGGAAAATGGGGTGTTTGTCGAGACTGCGGGAGATGCAGAAACCGGGGTAAGTTTGGTTTGAATCGCATCCACGGCCGCGTGGAGTTGTTGGATCGAGGCGTCGCACCCCTGGGCGTTCCCTGAGTACGAGAAGGTGTTCGCCCGGAGCCGGCCGAGGGCGCGGTCGTAAACGACGATGTAGGCGGCCTCGATGAAGTCGGTGGGTGGTCCGCCGCAGTGGCCTTTGAGGCGCGAAACGTCGGCCGACTGAATGGCGTGGACCAGAGGTCGAAGGGCGTCGGCGTTGACCCGGTGGACCCCTTCGGAGTCAATGACGGTGCCGTCGGCGTAGATCTGGAGGAACATGCCGAACTGCTTGCCGTCGTCGGTACGGCCCAGAGCGACCCGGGTCAGGATCGGGTCGGATTCGGTCGCTGCTCGACTGACTCTTGGCTGAGGGACGAGCCTGGGCGCGGTTCCAGCGTCCGGGGCCGTCGTCGCGAAGTTCGGCGTGCTCGGGCCTGGCAACGTCGTGGTCGGAGCGGCCAGTTGTGGCTGCTGGGCGGCCTGCGGTCGGGGTGAAGGCGGGGGGCTAGGGCGGTCATTGGCCGGTTTCGTCAGGCTTCCGAACCGAAACAAGCGGCCCAGGCCGCGCGGTTCATCGCCCCGACTTGGGTTCGCGCCCAGACCGAGTCCGATCAGGCCAACCGTGGCCAGGGTCATTCCCAGCCGATTCCAATTTCGCAGTCCCGGGCGCATTTGCCGACCTCCTGTCGGTTCGATGATGAGTCCCGTCTTGGATCCCACCGTCGCCGGTCGTCCTCTCGGGCTTTGAGCCGGGATCACTCCGTTCCGGAGCGTCACCTTGGTTTCCAGGTTCGTTATCGACCAGCGCTTGGGCCGGACCTTGATCGAACCTGTCGACCCCTTTGGGGATTGGCATGGAACGCACGAGCGTCGGCTTCGGCGCGCAACGGCACGACCGGGATCGATTTCGCCCGCCCGCTCGTCTCGTACGACGATGGATGGCCGATCAACGCTCCCGGTCGTCATTGTCTAGCCGTCAAGCCGGAACGGAACGGCGGAACCTCAAAAAGGGGCCGTTCTGCCCGGCTTCGCACCTTTGGGCGATTTACCAGCCATGGAACTCGTCGAGGAGGTTGTCCAGGGCCATATCGAGTTTCTCTGGGGTCTCGTAGGCACCGTCGGCGATCTGCTGACGGATCTCGGCGACCCTTTCGTGACGGATATCGGGCAGCCGAGCGATGCCGTCGAGCATCTGGCCCAGGGGGCTGATCTCAACGTGATCGCGGGGAATGCCCGCCTGCACGGTCTGGCCGGCATCAACCGTGAACTCGGCCAGACGAGGATAGACAGGTTGGGGGCCTTGTGCCCCCCCAGCGCCGTAGATTTCCATTGCGAGTTCTCCCCATCGTTGGCCGGCAATTCCGCGTCCGGCGACGGTTGTCAACCTCCGGGCCCGCGACGGGCTCCTTTTTTTGAGGTCGAACTCGTTCGCGCTTTTGGGTTCCCTTCCCGGCCTCCGCCGCAGGACCCTCTCTCGCGAACTTCCACACCCCTAGTTATCGACCAGACGCCGGACGGAATTGAATTCAAAAGCGGAAAAACCGGACCTCTGTCAAAATTTTCAGTCGGCAGAAAGAAAGTGGGCAGTGGGCAGTGGGCAGTGGGCAGTGGGCAG
>JBDTIR010000497.1:0-5313 GCA_039936275.1 Isosphaeraceae bacterium
CCACGCCCATCCCCTGGTTCGTTCCGAACCAGTCGTGGCGCGTGAACCAGCGCAACCCGCCGCCACCCCACAGCAGCCCGTCGCTCCACCGACCAATGTTTATAATATGTGAAGAACTTTTGATTCAATCCTGAGCGAAGGCACGTCGCTTGTGACGTGCCTTCGCGTGCTCGTTTCAAATGGCTCCCAGGGCTTGGTTCAAGTCGCCCCAGAGGTCGTCCGGGGCTTCCAGGCCGATCGAGAGGCGGATCAAGCCCGGGGTGATCCCCTGGCGAGACCACTGGTCGGGGTCTTGGCCGCGATGGCTGGTCGTGGCTGGGTGACTGAGGGTGGTGGCGACGTCGCCGAGACTGGGGGCGTAAGGGATGTGTTTCAAGGCGCGGATAAAGCCGTCGGCCTGAGAACGTCCGCCGAGATCGATGGTGGCGATTGTGCCAAATCCACCTTGGAAGACCAAGCAGGCTCGGCGATGATCGGGATGGGACGCGAGCCCTGGATAATGGGCGGCGAGAACCTTGGGATGACGCTCCAGGCGATGGGCCAGGTCAAGTGCCGATGCGCAAGCACGCGTGGAGCGGACGGCAAGGGTGGTCAGTCCTCGCAGTGCGAGCCAGCTTTCAAACGGATTGCCGGTCAGGCCGAAAGTGGATGCCAGGGCCGAAGCGCGGTTAATCAACGTGGAAGGACCGGCGAGCAGGCCGAGGGTCAGGTCGCTGTGGCCGCCGATCAGTTTGGTGGCGGAGTGGACGACTAGATCGGCCCCGAGAGCGATCGGCTGGCAGAGCAAGGGGGCAAACGTATGGTCAATGACCAGGATCGCGCCGGCGTCGTGGGCGACGGACGCCAAGGCTGCGAGGTCGGCCATCCGGAGCAAGGGGTTTGAGAGGGTCTCAGCGAAAACGACCCTGGTCTCGGGAGTCAGGGCGGCTCGAAGGGTCTCCACCTTGGTAGCGTCGAAGAGCGTGTGGCGGACGCCGAACCGGCTCAGTTCCTTCGCGACCAAGGTCACGGTCTTGCCGTAGAGGCCGTCAGAGAGGGCGATGTGACCGCCGCCGTCGAGTCTGGATAAGAGGGCGGCCGAGACCGCCGCCATGCCCGATCCGCAGACCAAGGCGGCGTCCGCCCCTTCGATCGCGGCGACCTTGGCGGCAAGCTGGGCCGCGTTGGGGTGGCCGTCGCGTGCGTAAACAAACCCTTCGGCTTCGTGTTGGTACAGAGCGTCGACCTGATCGAGATTATCGATACGATACACAACGCTGAGTTGCAACGGACTGACCAAGGGCTTGGTGACGGAGCCCGGGATTTCCTGTGGTCGGGCGCAGAGAGTATCGGGGTGAGGTTCGTCGGGCATTGTTGGGAGCGGGCCCTTTTGGCGGTGTGTCGAAGCGAAAACCCCCCTTTGCCCCGGTTGTCTCATCATAAAAAGAAGAAGACGAGGGGGGAATTCACGAGGCGTGATTTTGGCTCTGGTCTTTTTTGTGAAGCCGGCCGGCGGTGCCGAGCAAGACGATTTCGTCGCCGAGTCGGTGGAGCATGCCGCGAAGGTCGCCTGCGGTCCGGGCTTCGTCAGCCTCGCGGACGAGGTTGGCCAGGCTGGGCCAGTCGAGGTTCCAGGCCTGGTCGATGGCGGTGGCTTTGGTGGCTCTGACGACGTCGGTCATCCGTTTGAGTAAGGCGGGGTTAATTGGGCAGTCGGCTGACTGGTAGCGGTGTTCCTCGACCGGTTCGGGCGGGGCCTTGCGGTGAAGCGAGGGGATGAGCTTGGTGAGGTGGAATCCCCGTCCCGTTTTGCGAGTGGCGGGAGCGTCGTCGTCAACAGCCGCGGCTGCGGCCGCAGGATCACCGGGCTCGATCCAGGGGCCGACGCGGACGACGAGCGCAGTGACGTTGTCTGGTCCTCCGCGCAGGTTGGCCAGGTGGATCAGGTATCGGCAAGCGTCTTCTGGATGGAAGTAACTCGCGAAGGCACCGATCTCGGGGTCTTCGACCGGGCCGGAAAGCCCGTCGGAGCAGAGCACGTAGACGTCGCCGGGTTCGACGGCCAAGGGGCCTTCGATATCAACCTCGACGGTCGGGTCAGGGCCGAGGCTGCGGGTGATGACGTTGCGGGGGACTGACTTGGCGGCCTGCTCGGACTTGAGGTGATTGCGTCGGATCAGTTCCCAGAGCAAGCTATGGTCGAAGGAGAGTTGATCGATCCGGCCGTTGCGAACGCGGTAAACCCGCGAGTCTCCGACGTGAGCGATCAAGGCGCCCACGGGCAGGAGGATCAAGGTTGAGCAGGTCGTGCCCATCCCCTCGAATTCTTTGTTGGCCGTGGCCCGGCTGTGGATCAGTGCCCCCACCTGCTGATACGCTTTGGTCACGGCCTCAGCCGGCGTGCCGTTCCTGGTTTTGGTATAATGGTGGGGGATATTATCACAGGCCAGCTTGCTGGCCAGTTCCCCGACGGCGTGCGCACCCATGCCGTCGGCCACCATGAAGAGATGACCGCGATGCCGCCAACTTTCGGGGTTCGAAGCCCGCACGATGGCGTAGCTGTCCTGATTGTTCGATCGACGCATGCCGGTGTCGGTCGCGGCGGCGTCGATGATGAGGTCTTCCCAGTTCACAGGCCGGCGTTGCTCCCTATCGCGCCGCGGAGTCGCTACACTCGGTCGTCCCAGCATGCCGCGAACCTCTTTGAGTGACCGGACGTATTCGCCTTCCGTCTGGCGCGTCTCAGTGATTATCCCTCAACGCCGGGTCGAAAGTCAAAACCGCCTTCGCACGAACCCTTGACCCGACCACACCACACAGGTCTTGCATTGTACCGCGATTGGATCGATCGGCCAGAAAAATCGAGGAGAAGTTTCTGACGGACGTCGTCCGGTGGACGTATTACCAGATCACGGAGCCTCGTTCATTCTTTACTCATCGACCCCCACTCGTGTGACAGAGGACCGGAACCGTAGACTTCTTGAGCCGCCAAGGACCAAAGGATGAATCCCCCTATCGACCTCGCGTCGTTTTCGTACACCAAGACCACCCTGAGCAACGGTCTTGAGGTCATCGCCCGCCGCCAAGGGAACCTTCCCTTGGTCGCGGTTAACCTTTGGTATCACGTCGGTTCCAAGAACGAGGAACGACGCCAGAGGGGGTTCGCCCACCTCTTTGAACATCTGATGTTCGAAGGCTCCGAACATTATCCAGGAGACTTCTTCCAACCCCTGCAACGCCTGGGCGCGGCGGTTAACGGCTCGACCTCGTCGGATCGAACGAATTACTTCGTGGACCTGCCGACCGCTCATGCCGAGCTGGCGATCGCGATGGAATCCGACCGGATGGGCGGCTTCTTGCCGGCCCTGACCGACGCCAAGCTGCGAATTCAGAAGGACGTGGTCAAGAACGAGTATCGCCAGAACTACGCCAACCGGCCTTACGGCCAGGTCTGGCGCTTGATGTCCGAGGCGCTCTATCCGCCCGACCATCCCTATAGCTGGCTGACCATCGGCGCGATGGAAGACGTCGAGGCGGCGACCAGGGACGACGTCGAAGCCTTCTTCCGGCGATTCTACGTGCCCAGCAACGCCAGCCTTGCCCTGGTGGGCGACCTGGATGAAGACCGGGCCCTGGCCTTGGCCGAGCGCTATTTCGGTGGGTTGCCCGGTGGAACCAAGGCGCTTCGGCCCAGGACGCCGGCGTCAACTTTGACCGAAGCGGTCGAGATTCGGATGTTTGACCGGGTCGAGCTGGACCGGATCTACACGGCCTGGCCTTCGGCGCCGCAGTTTCATGAGGACGACGCCGCCTTGGTCTTGCTGGCCGACGTGTTGACCCGTGGACGTTCGAGCCGTCTCTACCGAAAATTGGTGGTCGAGACCGAGCTGGCGCAAGACGTGTCAGCCTATCAATCCGGACGCGAGCTGGCGGGCAGCTTCGGCGTCGTGGCGACGCTCAGGCCCGATCGCTCCTGGGAGCGAGTGCGCGAACTGTTCGACGCGGAGTTGGCCGAGATCGCCGAGCATGGGGTCGAGTCCGAGGAACTGGCTCGGGTCAAGAACAGTCGTTTGGCGGGATTTGTGTACGCATTGGACAATATCGGCGGCTTTGGCGGCGTGGCCGACCGTTTGAACGCCTACAACACGTATCTAGGTGATCCAGGGCGGATCACCTCGGACCTGGCGCGGTATCAAGAGGTCACGTCGGAGGCGATCCAGAGGGCCACCAGGCATTACGTGGTTGGTCGGCCCCGGGTATCCTTGACGGTCCTGGGTCGTAAGCCGAGCCTGGTTGCCGAGCCGCTCAACCGGGCCAAGGCTCCGATCAGCGCGCCCGCGGTCGCGTTTCGGGCGCCTCGGCCCGAGGAGCGTCGGTTGCGTTGCGGGGTGCCGCTCTGGGTGCTCCCCAGACACGACTTGCCGATTATCGCGGCGACGTTAGCGATCACGGCCGGGGCATCGGCGCATCAAGCCAACCAAGGGGGTCTGGCCAGCTTGACGGCCGGAATGCTCGACGAAGGGACGACCTCGCGGTCCGCGCTCGACCTGGCCAGAGCGACCGAGTCATTAGGAACGCATCTGTCGACCAGTTGTGGCTGGGACGGTTCGTACATCAGCCTGCAATGCTTGACGCTGCACCTGGAGGCGAGCCTTGATCTGGCCGTCGACGTGCTCTTGCGCCCGAGCTTTCCTGAGCAGGAATGGCGACGAGTCTCGGCGCAGACCCTCGCCGGCTTGCAGGCCAAGCGCGACAGCGCGGAAAACCGCGCTCATCGGGCCTTACTCAACGCGCTCTACCCGGAGCCACACCCCTATCGGGTGCCGATCGACGGCGAAGAAACGACCGTGTCCGGATTGAGCCGTGATGATCTGCGTTCGTTTCACCGCGATCATTATCGCCCGGGGCAGGCTGTGATCGTGACCGCGGGCGACGTGGACCCTGACGAGATGGTCCGGTTGCTCGACGAACGGCTCGGCGATTGGTCGGGGCACGGGTCGGCCCCTTCGGAAATCTCCAGGCCGGAAGAGCCCAAGGTGCCCCGAATGCTCTTGTTAGACAAACCAGGGGCCCCGCAAGCGGTCGTTCGGGTCGGGCATCTTGGCGTGCCTCGACAGCATCCAGATCATGATGGCTTGATGGTCTTGAATCAGATTCTCGGCGGGCAGTTCACGTCGAGGCTGAACCGCAAGCTCCGCGAGGAGAAAGGGTTTACTTACGGCGTTCGGAGCTATTTTGATTTCCGAAGAGGTGCCGGCCCGTTCACCATCAGCGCCTCGCTGCAAGCCGACCGGCTGGACGAGGCCTTGGCGGACCTTCAGGGCGAGCTTGCGG
>JBDTIR010000498.1:0-4911 GCA_039936275.1 Isosphaeraceae bacterium
ACTGGCAGTAATCGAGTCTGGCGGCGGCGTCGGCGACCTGGCCGAGCAACCAGGCTTGACGATCGTTGTCGGGATGATAAGCATCGATCAGCATTTTATTATGTTTGGCCACAGCCTCGGTGAGATGAGGCGGAACCAGGCCGTGTTCGCTGCGCATGCCGTGGGTCAAGGAGTTCAATCGGGCCGCCAGCTTGCCGGTTTCGGTTTTGGGGCCGGTGGATTTCTGAGCGTTGCGCTGATTGGCCAGGCGTCGTGCGTCGCTGCAAGACATGGGATTGAGCCTCATTCGGGGTAAAAGGGTGGAGTTCGCCACGAACCGGCCGGCGACCATCAGACGAGGATTGCCTGCCGATAGACCGCGGTATTTTCCCTACACCATCGCGGAGGCCCGGAGGGGATATCGTTCTTTTCAAAATTATTTCCAGTCGCTGGTGATCGGGCTCAGAATTCCAGGGTCGTTGCCCGCTTGCTCAGGTCCGTCGGGGCGGGTACAGTCGGCCGGAGCTGCCGAACCGACGTCAGACATTTTGAAGGACGAGTGTTGATGATCAGCGACTTGAAAATCACCGGCGTCGAGGCGATTTACTTGCGGTTGCCCGAGGTCAAGGAGCAATGCGACAGCGGGCAAGACGCCTTGATCGTGCGGGTGACGACCGACGCGGGGATCGTGGGCATCGGCGAGGTGGACTCGGCCCCTTTGGCAGTCAAGGGGGCGATCGAGGGACCGTTCTCGCACACGACGGCCAGCGGTCTGGGCCATTTGATCATCGGCGAAGATCCGTTCCGCACCGAGTACCTCTGGCATAAGATGTATCGGGCCAACATCTACGGAGGTCGGCGAGGGGTCGGCCTGCACGCGATCAGCGGGATCGACCTGGCGCTCTGGGACATCAAAGGCAAGGCGCTCGGGATGCCTGTCTGGAAGCTGCTGGGAGGCGGGTTCACCCAGAGCCTACGACCTTACGCCAGCTCTTTGTTTGGCGAGACGCCGCAAGAAACGGGCGAGCGGGCGCGTCGGTTCGTTGATCAAGGGTTCACGGCCGTCAAGTTTGGCTGGGACCCGATGGGTCAGGACGAGCGCACCGATATCGCGTTGGTGCGCGAAGCCCGCAAAGGCTTGGGCGACTCGGCCGACCTGATGATCGACGCCGGCCTGGTCTTTGACGCCAAGACCGCCATCCAGCGCGCTCGAGCGTTCGAGCAATACAATCCCTTCTGGTTCGAAGAGCCGCTCTTGCCCGATGATTACCTGGGCTACGCCAAGCTCTCGGCCGCGAGCCCGTTGCGGATCGCCGCCGGTGAGGAAGAAAGCGAGCGAAAATCGTTCACGACCTTGATGGACGTCGGCAAGATTGATATCGTGCAGGTGGACCTGACCCGTTGCGGCGGATTCACTGAGGCGATCAAGATCGCCGCCCTGGCTGCCGATCGAGGGGTGCCGGTGGTCAACCACGGCTTTACCACCTATCTGAACGTCGCCGCGGCCCTGCACTATCTGGCCAGCATCCCCAATACCCTGGGGTTGCTGGAGTTCGTCGTCGAGGAAGGAACAACCTTGCGCAACTCGATCACCAGCACCATCCGGGCCGTTGACGGCCTGGTGCGCGTGCCCGAGGCCCCCGGCCTGGGCGTGGAGTTGATCGAAGCGGGGATCGAGAAATTCCGGGTGGCCTGACCAGAACGAAGGGTTTCCGTAACCGGTTTTCTCAGCGGACCCGGGGCGTTCGGGGTGAATGAAGCGAGTGGAACGGGTCGGTGGAAATTCGGAGCCGAATTGGTGTTGGCGAGGGGTGGGTTGGTCTGTTAAAGTGTTCGACTCGGCCGCGATCGGCGCCAGCGCCGGGTGGCCCCCAGGATTCGTTAGAGGCGTCGCCGGAACCGGCGAAGCGGAGCAGTCAAGCCATGCCGTCGATCAAGATGAAGACCCACAAGGGTACCAAAAAGCGATTCAAGGTGACGGCTAGCGGTAAGGTCCTCCACAAACGTTGCGGATCGTCGCACCTGAACAGCCACAAGAGCGGCAAGCAGATCCGCCGATTGCGCAAGAAGTCGGTCATCAAGATCGACGCCGTCGCGCAGCGGCTGCGTCGGGCCATGCAACAGCGCGAGGTCGTGAAAGCCCGCGACCTGGAGCCGTTCACCAGCGAAGAAACCCCGACGATTGAACCGACTCAGGCCGCACCCTCGGCCTGATCTTGAGTTTCCCGTCAAGAATTGAACCAAAAATCCAAAGTGGGCCGGGGACGATGGTTCGTCCGGCCCTTCGATGCGCACCGCCCCGCGAACAAACGAACCCCAGGGCGTCTGGAATTCAACCGAAGAGTGAGCGATGCGTTCCAAGAATGGCGCGGCGCGGAATCAGCGGAAAAAGCGGATCTTCAAGCGGGCCAAAGGGTTTGTCGGCGGACGCCGGCGGCTCTTGAAGTCAGCCAAGGAGACCTTGCTCCGCGCCGGTATGTTCGCCTACCGTGATCGGCGAACCAAGAAGCGCGAGTTCCGCAAGCTCTGGATCATCCGCCTGAGCGCGGCGGCCGAGATGCGCGGCCTGCGCTACAGCCGGTTTATCTACGGGCTGCGGCTGGCCGGAATTCAACTCGACCGCAAGAGCCTCTCTGACCTGGCGATCCTCGACCCCGAAACCTTCGACGCGATCACCACCCTGGTTCGTTACGAAGTCGAGAAGGCCGACGCGGCACTCGCGGCCCGCCAACCGGCGCGGACGGCCTGAGTCCAACACTTTTCAAAAATCCAGGTCGGGCCGTCGCCTCGAAGGCACCAGAGGACTTGAAGACAGACACAAAGGGAAGCAACACGGTGTTTGGATTCTCCTTTGTGCCTGTCGTGGCGATCCCGTTGGCTCGTCCTTCATTCCCAACGGATCCGGTCCATGAGTTCACTTGATTCGACAACCGGGGCCCTTGCTGCGCTTGAAGCGCTGGAGACCTCGGGCCTGTCCGCATTTCAGGCTGCCTTGACGCCAAGAGACGTCGAGGCGGCCCGGATTGACTTTCTCGGCCAGAAGCAAGGGAAGGTCAAGGCCGCGCAGGAGCGACTCAAGACCCTGGAGCCATCGGCCAAGCGAGGCTATGGCCAGCGGTTCAACGCCGTGAAAGGGGTGCTTGAGGGCGCGTTCGAGGCAGCCAAGGCGCGGGTCGAGCGGCCTTCGGTAGCCGTCGGCGGGTTGGACGTGACCTTGCCAGGCCGTCCAAGGCCCCGCCTGGGTCATCGTCATCCGTTGACTCAGACGGCCGATGAGTTGATCGACCTGTTCGGCCGGTTCGGCTTCTCGGTGGCGCGCGGTCCCGAGGTGGAAGACCGCTTCCATAATTTCGAGGCCCTGAACATCCCGCCGGTGCATCCGGCACGCGACCCTCTGGACAACTTCTACCTGTCCGACCAGACGCTCCTGCGGAGCCAGACCAGCACCGTGCAGATCAGGGTGATGGAGCAACAGCCGCCGCCGGTGCGGGTGGTGGCGATCGGCCGGGTTTACCGCCCTGACGCGGTGGACGCGACCCATTCATTCATGTTTCATCAGGTCGAAGGGTTAATGGTTGACCGTGGCGTGACCATGGCCGACCTGAAGACCGTGCTTCGCCTCTTCGCCCAGAGCTACCTGGGCGAAGACGTTCAAGTCCGGTTCCGCCCTTCGTTCTTTCCGTTCACCGAGCCGAGCGTCGAGGTGGATATGCTCTGTCACGGCGGCGACCGTTGGGTTGAAATGGGAGGGGCCGGCATGGTCGATCCCAACGTCTTCCGCGCCGTGGGTTACGACCCGGACGACGTGACCGGGTTTGCCTTCGGCCTGGGGATCGAGCGACTCTGCATGCGTCGGCATGGGATCGACGATATCCGCCTGCTCTATCAAAATGACGCCCGGTTCCTCTCACAATTCTAAAAATCGAGTGGCGGCACAGGAGTTGAGGCGGCAGTTCTTGAGCGCACACGACCCGTTTGCAGATCACTTCCTTTGAGTGGGGCGCAGTCATGGATACAGACCAGAGCCAAGTCATCGTTACGATGGGCGCAACGGCGGGCGCCATCCAGGTCCATCACCGCGACTTTCCGGAAATCCGGGCGCACGGCCAGGATGCGGCCGACGCGGCGACGCAACTCGTCAACCAGTTGACCCGCGCCCTCGACAGCGCCCTGACCACCTGGCGGCGCGAAACGATCGAGCGGGCCATCCAGGACGTCAAGATGTACCGCCCCGAGGAACATTGAGCGTCAATTCACAAGAGGGCCCGCCAAGGCGTCGTCGGCCGGCCCTTTCGAATGCACCGCCTAACCTACCACCGAATTGGTTGGACCAAGACCGGAGGCCCGGATCGTGATTGACCACCGCCAGGGGATCGCTCTCGCCTGCCTCACCGCTTGCCTGCTCACCGGGCCTACCGCTCACGCCGGTCTGGACGCCTACGTCAAGGCCCCCGATCCCACCTATTCCTGGAAGTCGATCAATCACCGCGACTTCGATACGGGCACGGCGTACCACCTTGACCTGACCTCGCAGACCTGGCAAGGAGCCCCCTGGCGGCACGCGCTACAGATCTTCGAGCCCAAGGAAATTAAGCATGAAGACATCATGCTTTTGTTTGTCACCGGCGGCAACAACCGCGAAGACCCGCCCAAGACCAGTGACGCGGCGGTTGGCTTCGCGCTGGCCCAGGCCTGCGGCGCCCGGGTCGCGATTCTGTCCCAGGTTCCCAACCAGCCCTTAATGGGAGGCCGAACCGAAGACGACCTGATCGCCGAAACATTCGTCAAATATCTGGAAACGAAGGACGAGAACTACCCGTTGCTCTTCCCGATGGCCAAGAGCGTCGTGCGGGCGATGGACACGCTCCAGGAGTGGGGAGCCAAGGAGAAGAAGCCGGTTACCCGGTTCGTGGTCTCGGGCGCGTCAAAACG
>JBDTIR010000499.1:0-1750 GCA_039936275.1 Isosphaeraceae bacterium
GGCCTGGTTTTGCGCAACGGGTTGAAACCTGGACCGACCTTCACGTCGGGCCGACGATCCGGCTTGAAGAGGGAACGGCCTCGCCGTAAGGTCAAGGTCGGGAACGGAACTTCTCAACCCGCCGGAGCCGCTCCAAGACCGTGCCCAAACCCTTTGACGCCACCATCAAACAACTGTTGCTCACCTATCCGGACCACTGGTGCCGGTATCTCGGTCTCAACCTCAACGGCCCGGTTTCGGTCCTCAACGCCGAGCTGTCCACCGTCACCGCCGAGGCCGACAGCGCCCTCCTGGTCGAAGGCCCCGCCCCCTGGCTGGTCCAGGCCGAATTCCAAAGCAGCCGCGACCTCACCCTTGCCAGGCGGCTGCAACGGTATAATGTCTTGTTGAGCTATCGCCAGGGCCTGCCGGTCCAGAGCGCCGTGATTCTCTTGCGGCCCGAGGCCGACGCACCTGGCCTGACCGGCGTCCTGGAAGAACGATTGCCGGACGGCCGCCTGATCCACCTCTTTCATTATCTGGTCGTCCGGGTCTGGGAAAAGCCAGTAGAGGAGGTCTTGCAAGCCGACGTCGCGATCTTGCCGATGGCCCCTCTGGCGAATGTCAGGCCGGACCAACTGCCCGGGGTGATCGCCCGAATGAGTCAGCGACTCGACCGCGAAGTCTCGCGTGAGGAGTCGGCCACGCTCTGGACCGCCACGTATCTCTTGATGGGGTTGCGTTATCCCGCGACCCTGACCGAACGAGTATTACAAGGAGTCAGGAACATGAAAGATTCCGTCACATATCAAGCCATCCTCGCTGAGGGTGAGGCCAAGGGCGAGGCCAGAGGCAAGGTCGAGGGCGAGGCCAGAGGCAAGGCCAGAGGCAAGGTCGAGGAGGCTGTGCGCATCCTGCTACGTCTGGGACGCAAGCGGTTCGGCGACCCGTCGCCGGAAGTCGTCGCGGCGGTTAAGACGACGACCGACGTGGACCGCATCGAGGTCTTGACCGACCGCGTGCTTGATGTGTCGAGCTGGGAGGACCTGTTCGCGGACGATCAGCAAGACCATCCAAGGTAACGGCCGTCAACGGTCGGCCAAGTGAGGAGTTGGGCCAAAGGGCGATCAAATCTTGGCGACCGATCGCCCTTTGACTCGAAATGCGTAGAGACGTTGCGGTTAGCGGGCCGAGACTTTGGCGGCCTCGGACGGGCTGAACTCTAGCGGCGTGTCGGTGACGAGGGTCGTGACCACCGCGGCGCCGTCGAGGTTCTTCCAGACGCGGACGAGAAGGTTGGTCGTCCCTTTCGGCAGCGCGACCTCGGCGGTGCGCGGGCCGTCGTTGCCAGTTCGAGACAGGTGGACCTCGTTACCGCCGACCCAGACCTGGACCTCGGCGTTGGTGTCGAGAATCAGGCGAGCCGTCTGGGCGTCGGGCGAAGTGACGGGGGCGAGCAAATGAACGACCGGCTCTGAAGTGGTCCCGCCGACCAAGGGGGCCAGTTCGATCCGCCCTTCGGCGTCGGCCTCGACCCGGTGCCAGGTGTGCTTCGCGCCGGAGTGGTCCTCGATTGTGGCGGCTGGGTCAAATTTCGCCTTGGGATCGACGCGAGTTGGGTTGGCTCCGTCGCCGGGCAGGGTCAGGGCGTCAAATCGGCCGATAATGCTGACCGGCTGTTTCAAAGTCGTCAGGAACGCGAGCAGGTCCACCAGGTCTTGCTCGCTCAGCCCCTGGGCCAAGCCTTCGGGCATCAGGGAAATCTCGCTGG
>JBDTIR010000500.1:0-1871 GCA_039936275.1 Isosphaeraceae bacterium
CCAACGACCGCGCCGGCGACCGCGCCTTCCACACCGCCGAGCAGTACTGCCGCCAGGGGGCCGGCGACGAACACCGGACCAAGGCCGGGCAACACCAGAAACGCCGCGCCGATCAGCATGCCGAACAGACCGCCAGCCCACGCGCCGGTGACCGCGCCCGAGGCCGCGAAGTCGCTCGCCGAAATGAACCCGACCAGATCCTCGGTCACCTGATAGTCTCGACCGACGATCGAAAGGTCGGTCATCGCGAACCCATGCTCATGCAGCAGACGAACCGCCTGCTCGGCCGGGGGGTGGTCCGGATAAACAGCGACGATGCTCGATCGGGCGTACTCCGGCTCGGCAGACATGGCGTGGCTCCTTTTTTTTCAAGAGATCGGAATCACGTGCCTGATCTGATCGTATCCCCTACAACATAATATAGGCAATTCCCACGCCCAAGGCAAAACAAAGGTTGACACCCCCGGCGTGAAATCAAGTGCCGCCCCACTCCGGCGTCGGGTATGATCGCATTGTTGTCGTTGGTTGTCGAGAAACCGGGCGGACGCTTCTGAGCGGTTGAGGGTTAGCCCGGTTCCCTTTCTTTGTGCGTCTGGGAGGAACCACGCATGTCTTGTTCCCAATGGGACCGTCGCCAGTTCTTGACCCGGACGGCCGCGACCTTCGCGGCCGGGTTCGGGGCCTCGACCGCCCTTGAATACGTCCTGGGGGATGATGAGACGGCAACATCGGCTCCAGCGGTCAAGAACATGAACCCGATTATTGATACACACCAGCACCTCTGGGATCTGAGCATGTTCCAGCTCCCCTGGCTCAAGGGCAACCCGACCCTGAACCGTTCGTTCCTGATGAGCGACTACCTCAAGGCGACCGAGGGCTTGAACATTGTCAAGACGGTCTACATGGAGGTGGACGTCGAGCCGTCGCAGCAAGGAAAGGAAGCGGCTTACGTCCTCGCCTTGATTCGCAAAGGAGAGGGACCGATGGCCGGCGCGGTGATCTCGGGACGGCCGAATTCAGACGGCTTCCAGGAATACATGACCCGGTTCAAGGACGTCCCCGCGATCAAAGGGGTTCGCCAGGTGCTCCACTCCGCCGCGACCCCGCAAGGTTACGCGCTCGATGAGTGGTTCCTCAGAGGGGTCCGCCTGCTGGGCGACCTTGATAAGAGTTTCGATATTTGCATGCGGCCAGGTGAATTGGGCGACGCGGTCAAGCTGGTTGACGCCTGCCCGGGCACGAGGTTCGTCCTCGATCATTGCGGCAACGCCAACGTGCGTTCCAAGGACCGTTCGGTTTGGCGAGACGGCCTGGCCAAGGTGGCCGAGCGGTCCAACGTGGTCGCGTGCAAAGTCTCGGGCATCGTCGCCTCGGCGGCGCCTGACCCTTGGACGGCCGACGACCTGGCGCCGATCGTCAATCATGTACTCGACCGCTTCGGACCCGACCGCGTCGTCTTCGGCGGCGACTGGCCCGTCTGCACCCTGGCGGCGACTTACCGGCAATGGTTCGACGCCCTCACGACCATCGTGAGTAACCGCGCCGCGGCCGACCAGAAGAAACTCTTCCACGACAACGCGCAACGGATTTACCGCCTGGCTTGATCGGAACCAAATGGGTTCAGGTTGGCGAACCGGGCCGATTGCTCAGGCAGTCCGCGCCTTGCGGCGACGACGCCAGCCGAAGCCCAGGCCGATCAAGGCCGGCAGGTGTCGCTCCGGATTCTGGAGACTGACTGATTCTCTCCAGGGTGGCCGGGGTCGGTACCTCGTTGTTCTACACAAATTCGCCCTCCGCTCCGGCGATGGCGTTTGTCTCTTTGGCGCCGGGGCCGAATATTCTCCAGCAGAGGGCGATGTCGTGCAGTCGTT
>JBDTIR010000501.1:0-4610 GCA_039936275.1 Isosphaeraceae bacterium
GTCACGGCGAAGTCGTCGCTAGCGTCCACCACGAAGATCGTGTTCGAGGTGCCATCCGTGATGTCTCGAATCGAGATGGCTTTCGCGCCTGGAAAGATTGTGGCTGGTCCGCGAGGGGTCAGATAGGTCGTCTTGCCGTCCCTGGTCAACGCGCCGCTTCCGCTGGGGCAGGCATAGTCGGCCGGCATCCGTGAGATCAAGGGTTTGTTGTGCGGGCTGTCCCAGGGTTCGTCGAGGTGGAATTCATCAAACAACGCCTTTTGATCGAGGTACGGCAGAATCAGGACCCGCCAGCTCAACAGCGCCTTGCCGTCCTTGCCTGTATTAAATGCAGGTGGGAAGGTGTTATTGGTGGCATGGTAATTATGCATGGCCAGGCCGATCTGCTTGAAGTTGTTCATGCACTGGGAACGTTTGGCCGCCTCGCGGGCCTGCTGGATCGGCACGGCGATCAGGGCGGCCGTCTTTTCCAGGTCGGCATTGATGAGGACCCGATCGCCGTTCACTTCGGGTTTTAACCGGCCAAACGCGGCGGTCAAAATGGTCAAGGATGGATCGTCGCGCCCTTGCTTCGCCAGCAGATCGAGACCCCCGCGGACGACCTTCTGGATCGCCGTCGCCGCATCGGCGTCCTGCGCCTGAATGACGATCCGGAGCAACGGTTTCGGGGCGAGGTCCACCGTGAGCGAGGCCCAGCGCAAGCCTCGGGTGACGGTGGCGATCGGTCCACCGCCAAGTTCCGTCGGCAAGGCGGGCATTGCTTCCTCGACGGCTCGCCGCTGGACGTCGCTCGGATTGATCGCGATCTGGACCGAGGCGTCACGTCCCGCGTTCAGGGCAGCGGCCAGTTCAGGACGAGCCACGGGCGGCTTGTCGCGCATGCGAGCCAGCGCGGCGGACGAACCGGCGACCACGGCGCCCCGGAAGGTCTCGCAAGCGGGCCAACGGGGCACGATATTCGGCGGAGCGGCGTTCGGACCTTTGCCTTTGAGTAGATCAGTGATGGCCTTGCCGTCGGATTCAGCGGTCAAGGGCGTCACGGCGACCGGCATGCCGGGCATGTCGGCCATGTCGAACAGCAAGAACAGGTCGCTCGCGCCGGCCGCCTTCAACGCGCCTGCCCAGTCATCGACAGCCTTCGTGGTCCGATTCACCATCTCCTCGTCGGCCAGCTTGCCGACGACCTTGCTAACGAACGCCCTGGCGTCGAGGGTCTTCAGGTTGAGATGAACGACAACCGACGCTTCCTCGCTCAGGAACGGCGCGACGGCCGAAGGCTTCGCGTCGTCGGCCGGCGCCTGGATCGGCGCCGCGACGGTCAGAATCACAGCCAGGGGGATCGAAAGATGCATCATGAATCTCCAACATAGGGACTTCCCACCTTGTAGGTCGTGTGAAACACGCCAATTCTTATAGGGAGTGACGCGATTGATTACGATTTGCCTTTTGTAGGGCGGATGAAGCCCGCTGGCTTCGATTCCCAATTGGCGAGCTTCACCCGCCCTACAAGACCTACTTAACCAGCTTCAAGATGTAGCGGACCTTATAAGAATGGTGATCCCGTGCGCCTGGAATCAGGGGGGCTGAGAGGGTCGCGGAATCGCCGTCAACGGTGTAATGGAACGGGGTTCCGGTCGCGGGATCGAGGGGCGCCGGGGCGTCGTTGAGGGCGTCCAGGGTCGGGGGCAGCGCCCCCTGGTGGGCTTCGGCGTAGAGGCGGATCGCCTCGATACACTGCAATGCGTCAAGTTGGCGGTCGAGCCGGACGGTCGCCAGGCGGACCTGGTTGAGGCCAGGCGTCAGGAGGCGGAAGAGCGCGAGCAAGGGATTGGCGAACTTCTCATCCTTGCGGTTCAAGGCCGATTGATCGAGCTGACCGTACGACTGCCAGTAAGGAAGGTTCATCCACTTGTAGGAATCGTCACGCATGCGCTGGTATTCCAGGATCGAGTAGAGCGCGGCGACCTGAATGATGGGCATGGCCTCAACCTGGGCCTCGGGGCGGCCTCCGGCGATCAGGGAACGTCGGGCCTCTGGATAGACCTTGGCGGCCATTGCGGCAATGCCAAGCCTACGGGCTGTGGCGGGCATGTCCATCGGCACGGCCACGTTGATTCCGGGGATCGGCTCGCCCGCGGCGAGACGGAAGAGTTTGCGTTGCAGTTCATCGGCGAACCTCTGAGCCTGGTCGAGACTCCAGGGGCCCTGGTCCAGTTCGTTGAGTTCGGGTAATTCTTTCTCAAGCACATAACGTTCCCCTTCCATGGGATATCGCATGTCGATGAACGGTCGGGGGCGGTCGGCCAGGGCCCAGTAGAGACTGGGGGTGCCGGGGCTTTGGATCAGGTCTTCGAGGCAATGCGTCATCATCGAATCGATCGCCACGCCCACCAGGGCCTGAATCACAAACGGCCCCTGGCCGGCGTGACGGCCGAGCACCAAGCCGGTCTCGATCCAGTGCATGGCCTCGTCGGTCTTGCCGTCGAGGATCGCCAGCTTGGCCCGGAGCGTCACCAGCCTGGACAGGGAACGCGTGTTCTGGATCTCGGGGAACATCAGGGAGATGCCTTCGGTGCGCTGATCGAATCCCCAGTCGCAATCCGAGCGGATCGCGCCGAGTTCCACTTCATTCAGGACGGCCTGGAAGGGCTCAAGCGCGGCTCTGGCCTGGTCGCGGGGAATCTCGGCGATCGGGCCGCTGATCCAGTTCGCGATGGTTAGCTCGTCTGCCCGAGCGGCGCGGGCTTCGGGCGGCTCATTCTCCTGGGGCGTAAGTCGGGACCGGGTTTCCATCATCATCATGAGGATGCCGCGATGATAAAAGAGCGCGGCGTTGCCTGGCGTAAGCGATCTCCGCTCGGGCACGAGCCGGTACTTCAGAGCGGGCACGGGCTCGGCGGCCGGACGGAGTTTGATGACCGTCGGCGGTGGCTCGGCCGGCGCAGGCTCGGAGGCTGGACGGATTTTGATGACCGGCGGACCCTGGGCCAAGGCGGGCACAGGGCTCCAGGCCGCCATGAGGACAAGGAGGGCGAGCGTTCGGTTCATGAGGGATCTCCAGGTTCGAGAAGCTTGCAAAGTTCCGCCTGCAACATTCGGCCGGACGTCGCCGGCCAGGTCCGAGACTCGGTCCATACGCCTTTTGGCGATGCGGGCAGGCCGTCGAGCCCGTAGCGGATCACCAGGGCGGCCAGCCGCTGATGGTTCGTCCGTCCGAGCGAGAGGGGGCGAACGTCCGGCCGAGGAGTTGGCGAATGGGCCACAACAATGGGCTCGTCGGCGGGTTCAAGGGGGACAGGTGCCGGCTCGCGGACCACGATCACTCGGTCCACAACCTGGGGTGAAGGGCGACGGGCCAGGAGCGCGGCTTCGCCCAGGGCGATCAAAGCGAGGCTCGCGGCGAGCGCGATCCAGGGGCGAGACCTCCTGGACGATCGCCTCGCCGAGGCCTGACCGGCCTGGAACATCACAAGGTCGCGGTCGATGGGGAACCGAGCCGGGACGAGCGCGCCGAGCGCGGCCTCGATCGTGGTCGGCTCGGGATCGTTCACGATGGGTTGGTTCGACATGGCACCCCCAGGCGTGCTCTCAAGGTGACCAGGCCCGCTTGGTAGAGGCGGTGCGCGGAACTGGACGAAGTCTCGGTCAAGTTGGCGATCTGTTCGAAGGTCAATCCGCCCCAGAGGCGGGCCACGATGATTTCACGTTGCTCCACCGGCAAGGCGTCCAGAGCGACTTGTGCCGACTCAGGATCGACCGCAAAAACAGACCCCGCCGACGGTTGAGGCTCGAACCAATCGGCCTTTGTCGCCCCGGCCTCGGCCTCGCGCCTTCGTCTCCTCTGGCTGGCGATCCCGGCGTTGACGGCCCCGTTGCGAACCGTCCGGAACAGCCAGGCGGCGGGGTTGCGCGGTGGTTTGGTCTGGCTCGCCAGCTTCATGAAGGCGTCCTGAACCACATCCTCGGGCTCGTCGCACCTCGACCTCGCAAAGAGGACTAAAGCGTCTGCGAGTTGATCGATCAGGTTCCCGAGCGATTCCGGTTCCATGAACAGTTCCCAAAGCCCGCATGCCGCATCTGCCGTTCCTTCAAGTATGACAACAGTCGGACTTATCGGTCCCAAGGTTTTGCCAATTTCCAGGAAGTTGCGGAAATGAGGTTTGCCGACCTTTGACGGTTTTGGGTGCGTCCACCGATTCTGTCAGACTCATGACAGCCGAAAGCAACTGGTCTGCCAGAATCCGTGGACGCACCCTCCTTGGCTGAAGCCCCCACATCCGCGCAATCTCCACCTTTGTGATGATAATTCGAAGCACGATCGACGATCATCCTTGACGGATCCGTGTGCGTCCCTTCGTTCCTTGACAATTCGCATTCGCTCGTGGCTCCGCCAAACGAGTTGGACTGGATGATGGTTTGCAATCACCGGTGTTCCGTCTGTGGTATGTTTGTCGCAGTCGGCAGTGGGTGCCAAACGAATTCTCATGAGCCTTTGGGACACCCAACCCCATGAAAGTTGGGGGTCTTGATTGCTTGCAATGACTCGTCGGTCGGCATCAGCTCACAGACATCCAAGACTACCCAATATAAAGACTTTCAGAGCAACCCAA
>JBDTIR010000502.1:0-4160 GCA_039936275.1 Isosphaeraceae bacterium
GGCCAATCCGACCCGGTTGATGATCCTGGTGGCCGACCGCCTCCGCTATCGGGGGCCACTCCTCAACGCCGTTGAGCGGTCCCGCCTCGCCGACGAGCCTGGTCCCGACGCGGCCCGTGCCCTCGCCTGGGACGACCAGGTCCGCCATTTCCTCGCCGACCGCCCCCTGCCCGCCGACTTCCCCCTTGGCCCGCTCCGCTGGCAGCTTGCCACCTTCGCCTGGTCGTTCCACGTTCCCGACGACCCGCGCCGCACAGCCGCCGAAGTCCCCTACGACCTGGCCGACGCCCTTTCCCTCAACGCCCCCGTTCGACCCAACCCCCTGGCCGTGACTTACCCCCCCTTGGCCGATTACAGCCGATTTCTTGGTCGCTTGCCGAGGCGTTGAGCCAACCGCCAGCAGGTCACGAGCCGCAGGTATGGTGGGGGCAGATATTCTTGTCGGCCCAGAGGCTCCCCGAGTGTGACCCGGGGCGGATGGAATAGGGACCGATCAATTTCGTGAGCAGCCTCTCACCTCGGTTTAGGAAAGGTGGGAAACGTCACATTCCAGACACTTCCCTCCGTCAAACCCGCTTGATGCGGTTTGAACACGGCGAGTTCTGTCAGTTCATACGGCTTTTTGGGAAAGATAATCCGTCCCTCGATTTCGACCTGATCCCCTCCGACGCTGGCCAGACTGACTCGCATGCCTGGACCGGAGATCTCCGTGGACAGTGAGTGAGGCAAATCAATGATAATGTGGTAAAAATCGGGCATCAGAATCCAATCAAGAGGCCGGATGCTCATAACCTTGGCGTTCATCGTCTACATCGCTCGAAAAGGTTATACTCGGCTATCCTCCGATCCGGGCAGACGGGAACTTCATTAATAAATCACAAAACATCTTACTAGAAACATTGTTTAATTACATAAGTTTCGAGTACGATGGAACCGGCGTCAAAGTGTCCCGCCGATCGCTCAGGCCACCCCGCACGCCTGCCTCGCCCGCTCCAGAACGATCCTGGCCGCCTGTCGAGCCCGCTCGGCCCCTGCAGCGCGGACCTCGGCGATGCGCTCAGGGTGGGCGACCCAATCGGCCCTGCGGTCGCGGGCCTGGGCGTAGTGCGCAGCGATCAACTCAGCAAGGCGGACCTTCACCGTGCCGTAGCCGAGCCCGCCTTGACGGTAGCCACGCTCGATCTCAGCCAGTTCATCCACTGATGCAAACAGTTTGAACAATTGAAACAGATTATCCGTATCGGGATTTTTGGGCTGCTCGACGGGGGTGCTGTCGGTAACAATCTTCTTGCACTTCTTGAGGATCGTTTTCGGGTCGTCGAAGATCTCGATTGTATTACCGTAGCTCTTGGACATCTTCCGCCCGTCGAGGCCGGGGACCACGGCCACGGTAGGCAGAATGTAAGGCTCGGGCAGTTTGAAGGTTTCACCGTAGACGTTGTTGAACCGCTCAGCGATGTCTCGGGTGATTTCCAGATGCTGCTTCTGGTCCTGACCGACCGGCACAAGGTCGGCGTCGTACAGGAGAATGTCGGCGGCTTGCAAGACCGGGTAGGCGAAAAGGCCGTGCTCGGCGGGAATGCCTTGGGCGATCTTGTCCTTGAAACTGACGCACTTTTCCAGCCAGCCCATCGGGGTGACGGTCGTCAAGAGCCAGGCCAGTTCGGCCGTCTCGGGCACGTCTGACTGGACGAACAAGGTGGCCCGCTCGGGGTCGATGCCCATGGAAAGGAGACTCACAATCACGTCATGAACGTAGCCGCGCAACGAATCCGCGTTGCGAACGCTGGTCAAGGCGTGGTAGTCGGCGACGAAGTAAAAGGCGTCGTGGCTGCGCTGAAGCTCGACGTACTGACGAATCGCCCCGAAGTCATTGCCAATATGCAGAGCCCCCGAGGGCTGGATTCCTGAGAGAACGCGCATGGTTCGTTGATCTCGCTTGCTTGGCTGGCCCGGTCGCGATCGCCGATACCGGCTCGTCCGGCCTTGGGTTCTTGCCACTCTACCAAGGGAGAGGCCCCGAGGCCAACCCGGGCGATCGGATCGGCGCGTTGGCGGCTTCCGGGTCGGATGTTACGATGGAACGGGACTGCGGCTCGCGTCTCAAGGCAAACGGGGCCGGAATCAATGGAGCAGCGCGGCGATGTTCGGGGTCGAGGAAACCAGCGGAATGTCGTCTCTAATGGACGCCCACTTGCGATCGAGATTCCGATGGACGACACATTACAAGAATTGCAGCGGTGGTATGCGAAGCATTGCGATGGCGAATGGGAGCACCAGTATGGAATTAAAATCACGACTTGCGATAATCCCGGCTGGTGGATGAAGATCGATCTCATGGGGACCGATCTGAACACTCGTCTCTACAAACCGATCGCCGACAATGTGGACGCCTCCGGCTTTCCGCAAGGGGATCGTTGGATGCACTGTTTTATCAAGGACGACGTTTGGGAAGGGGCGGGCGACGAGACTAAATTACTTATCATCATCAAGATGTTCCTGGCCTGGGCCGCCACTCAATAACCTCACTAATCACATACAATATCAATCTTACAATGTCTATTTTAATTTATGAAGACAATGGCATTCGTTTCGAATACCCTGCGGATTGGGAGCCGGAGCTGACCGACGGCGGCCCGAGGACCACGGTCGCCGTCCAGTCGCCGGAAGGTTTGGCCTTCGCCCTGGTGACTCTCGATGAGACCTGTCCGCCGCCCGCGGAGTTGGCCGACGAAGCCTTGGAGGCGATGAGCGAGGAGTATCCCGACCTCGAAGCGACCCCCGCCACGGAGGTCATCGGCGGGCATCGCGCCGTGGGTCACGACCTGGGATTCTTCAGTCTTGACGTGTTCACTTCCTGCGCCATCCGTTGTTTCCGCACGCCGAGACGCACCGTCCTGGTCTTTGTCCAATGGTCGGACCTTGAAGGCGACGACCTCGCGGCGCAGCTCGTCGCCCTTCGAGGCTCGCTGAACGAGACCGACGCCGGAGACGCCGGTTGAGCTTAATCTGACCGGACCTCGGTGGCGGCTGGAAGCGGCACCGCGCCGTTGAGGAAGTCGAGCACGCGCCGGGCCAGGTCGGGGCCGCCGACGTCGAAGACGTCGCCGTGACGGGCCTCGGGAACTTCGAACAGCGAAGGGGGCGTGGGGAAGGCCGAGGCCAGGCGGCGCACGTCGCTCAGGGAGACGACCGGATCGGCCTCGCCGTGGAGGATCAAGACCGGCAAGGCCGCTTGAGGGGCCAGGTCGATCGGCCGGGGGCGGTGGAGCGCGACCCCCGCCAACCGCTCGGCGCGACGCAGGAGCGAGCCGGCAAACAGGCCAGGAATCCGGATGGCGCGGAGCCAGGTCGCCACCGTCGGACGCAGGTCGGCATAGGGGGCCTCCAGGATCAAGGCGCGAATCCGGGGGTCGATCGAGGCGGCCCGCAAGGCGATCGCCGCGCCCATCGACCGTCCCCAAAGGACCGGCGTCAGGGCGGGACCAACGAAGAGGGTCAGGGCGTCGATCCAGACGCGCTGGTCGTCGGCCTCACGCCCGCCGAAGGAGGTCAGGTCGCCATCGCTCCGGCCGCGTCCCCTGGCGTCAATCAGGGCGACGTTCCAGCCCCCTTCGAGCAAGGCTTCGGCCCGGCCTTGCAGGGCTGAACGATCCTCGGCGAAGCCGTGAAGCAAGACGACCGTTCGCCCCGAAGCCTCGGCGGCCCAGTGCCAGGCGCCTCGGAGCCGGAGCCCGTCGGCAGCGGTTGCCTCGATCGGTTCCCAAGGGGGGGGCTCAGACGCCGCAGGTTGCAACCTTCGGCCAGGCCGCACCAAGGCCCAGGCCCCCCACTCGATCACCGCCAGGGTTCCGCAGAGAGCCAGACCGAGCACGATTCCAAGGGTCGAAAATACTATTTGATTCACATACGTTGATTTTCTAATCATGTTTAAAACATTGAGTTTAAGATTCGTAGTCCAGCCGATCTCCGTGTTCCCTCCCGCATCGTGATCGACAAAGGACTCCGCCGCAAGGCCCGTGTTGGTCCAGCGGAACCGGATCGCACCGCCTTGCCAGGTGCGCAAGACTCGTGCCGATGGGAGGGGCGGCGGGTCAAGCGGATCGCGCGATCCGGGGACCGGCCGGCGCTGACTGACGACGATCAAAGGAGGGTCGGCC
>JBDTIR010000503.1:0-6064 GCA_039936275.1 Isosphaeraceae bacterium
GCTTAGATCCGACGAAAGGGTCGCCTCGCCGCCGGAGACCTGGGGCAGCGATTTCAAGCCTTCTTCAGCGGCACGCAAAAGCTGTGCGGGGTTGACCCCGAGCTGGCCGAGCAATGACCGCACGACCGCCTGGTCGGGGTCGAGCAGGGCGACGAGCAGATGAATCGGTTCGAGCCGCTGATGGCCTCGCTCGCGGGCCAACGACTGGGCCGCTTGGACAGCTTCTTGGCTCTTCAAGGTCAGCTTATCAAATCGGAATGCCATGCGTGGTTGCCTCCGCCATGGATGGCCCTGTTTGGGAACGTGGGTTCTCAATCAAGTCGCGGTTCGTCGGTATTACGCATTCAGTTGCTCAGTGGTTCGGCGGGTTGCGACCGGGTTCGGAACCTCTATGACGACGAGGGGGCCGCCCGTCGGGCCAGAGGAGCCGAGGATCGGGCCGGGAAGGCCAGCGGTGGTTGAGGCACTGATCGACAGCATTCGCCCAGTCGCGGCCCGGGTCATCAGAATGGCAGGTTCCATACCAGCCAGCACCCGGCATGCCAGAATCTTTGCGAACGACGAGAGCGGCCAGGTTGGGCAAACCGGCCTTTTGGCAGCGTTCTGAAAGTGGAATCAAGAGCTGGCGATGAACCTGGCGGCACGTGCAGGGGGGGCCGGTTCGGCCGGCCAACTCGGAGTAGCTGATCGTCCTGCCCATGCGGACAGCCTCAAGGAAGACGGGCCAGGCGCGGCGGAGGACGTCGGCGAAGTCGAACATGAGCGATCCGATCTGATTTGATTCGATCCGATCAAACGGTTGGGCCGGCCAGGATGGTCTCCAGGCAGGTAAGCGCATTAGGCAAGGGGTCGTCCCAGAGCCAGGCCACGTCAAGCCAGAATCCGGGCAGTGCTTCGGAGACCCAGAGACCATCCTCTTGCCAGTCGGTGCGGTATTGGCCCGCGACCTTGTGAAGGACGGCCAGCCGTTTCTTGGCCAGATCGACGTAGAGGACTTCCGGGATACCGGCGTCCTGGAAAATCGCGGCCTTACGTTTCAAGTCATGTGATCGGGTCGATGGGGACAATGCCTCGACGACCAAGAGCGCCGGAGGGCCGGGCTCTCCTTCGAGCGGCAGGACAAAGATGTCTGGTTCGGGGTTACGGCCAGGGGCGAGTTGAAGCACGCCGGGGCCTGTCCGAACGATGCCAGTGCCTCGCGCGTATCGAAAGCCGGTGAGCAGGAAGAACAGAAATCCCACCTCGTCCTGATGCTCGGCGGTCGCTGGTGAAGGCATGTAGATGATCCCGTCGATGTACTCGCAGATCCGGGATTCAGGGGCGTACCGCCACCAGTCTTCTTCGGTTTGTCCTTCGATCATGACCATGTAATCGCCCGAGAGCGATGAGCGGTCGTACCATTCTTGCGTTGGGACGGGCTCGATCTCCGGACGTGGCGAGGGGGCAGCCTGGTTGACGTCGGTCTGGGAAGTCGAGGCCATTGGGGGTCCTCTTCGCTTGATTCCGCGTTGTATCCGCCATTGGCGCATCAAGTCGTCCGAGAATGCCGGTGAGGGATCAAAGGTTCGGAGCGGCCCCGTTTCAGAAAAAGGGGTCTTCGGGCCAGGCGTCGAAGTCGCGGGCGGTTCGGTATTTATCGAACCAGAACTTGACGTCGCCAACGGTGGCCCCTTCGCTCTCAACATAGACTTCCCACCAGCCGTCGGCCGGGCGGATCAGGTTGCCGAAGTCGCTGCGGGCTTTTGGTTTCTGGATCACGAGGGCCGACAGGTCGGGCATGCTGTGTTCCAGGCAAAGGGCCTGGAGCGGCTTGAGCAGTTTCGTGGCGACGGTGCGAGGGGTTTCCTTGACGCCGGCGTCGCGACACTGGGTGCAAAAGTCATCATAAGAGCACCATTCCAAAGTGCGACGTTCCTGGGCAGCCAGGGCGTAGGTTCGGGCCAACTGGACCAGGATCGGATACGCCGCCCGCGCATTGTCGAGGGACATCGGTGCGACTCCTTATTAAAAAGAGGAAGATGGCGATACGGCAAAGGGCCGGGGATGTCGGCGAAGACGTCCCCCGGCCCGTCGAGGGTCGGGATCGCGAAGGGCAAAAGGGCGGTGCGTTGGCCTTTGGTCCTTTTGCTTCGCGTTGATCGATCAATTACTTCTTTTCTTCGAACTCGACGTCGATCACGTCGTCGGCCTTGCCGCCTTGCGAGCTGCCGGCATCGCCGTCGACCGGACCTTGGTGGCCGGCGTCGGGTCCAGGGCTGGCTGATGCAGCGTAGAGGTGCTCGGCCATGGCCTGGCTGGCGCGGCGAAGGTCGTCGAGGGCGCGGTTGACTTCGGCCGGGTCGTCGCTCTTGGTGGTTTCATTGACCTTGGCGATGGCGGCCCTGACAGCGGAGGTGTCGGACTCGGAGAGTTTGTCCTTGTTCTCCTCCATCAATTTTTCGAGCTGATAGACCTGTTGCTCGGCGGCGTTGCGGGCTTCGGCCAGTTCGCGCTTGCGCTTGTCGTCGCCGGCGTGGGTCTCGGCGTCGCGCTGCATGCGGTCGATCTCGTCTTTTGACAGGCCGCTGGAGGACTTGATCTCGATCTTCTGTTCCTTGCCGGTGCCGAGGTCCTTGGCCGAGACGTTGAGAATGCCGTTGGCGTCAAGGTTGAACGTCACCTCGATCTTGGGCACGCCCATCCGCGCCGGGGGAAGTCCTTCGAGGTTGAACTCGCCGAGCAAGCGGTTGTCGGAGGCCATCGGTCGTTCCCCTTGGAAGACCTTGATGGTGACGGCCGTCTGGTTGTCGTCGGCGGTGGTGAAGGTCTCTTTTTTCTCGGTCGGGATCGTGGTGTTGCGTTCGACCAGTTTGGTGAAGACGCCCCCTTTGGTTTCGAGGCCAAGCGACAAAGGGGTGACGTCGAGCAGGAGCAGGTCCTTGACCTCGCCGGTGAGCACAGCCCCTTGGATCGCGGCGCCGACGGCGACGACCTCGTCGGGGTTGACCCCCTTGTGGGGTTCCTTGCCGAAGATGTCCTTGACGATCTCCTGGACGCGGGGCATCCGGGTCGAACCGCCGACCAGGACGACCTCGTCAATGTCAGTCGGCTTGAGCTTGGCGTCTTCCATCGCTCGCAGGACCGGCCCTCGACAGCGCTCGAACAGGCGGTCGGTAAGCCGCTCGAACTGGGCGCGAGTGATGGTCATCGTGAGGTGTTTCGGGCCGCTCTGATCGGCGGTGATGAACGGCAAGTTGATGTCGGCCTGGGTCTGGAACGAGAGGTCTTTCTTCGCCTTCTCGGCAGCTTCCTTGAGCCTTTGCAGGGCCATCTGGTCCTTGCGCAGGTCGATGCTTTGCTCTTTCTTGAACTCGTCGGCGATGTGGTTGATCAGGGCTTCGTCCCAGTCGTCGCCGCCGAGGTGGGTGTCGCCGTGGGTGGAGAGGACCTCGAAAACGCCGTCGCCGACGTCGAGGATCGAGACGTCAAAGGTGCCGCCGCCGAGGTCGAAGACGGCGACTTTCTCATTCTTCTTCTTGTCGAGACCGTAGGCCAGGGCGGCAGCGGTCGGCTCATTGATGATCCTGGCGACTTCGAGGCCGGCGATCTGACCGGCGTCCTTGGTCGCCTGACGCTGGGCGTCGTTGAAGTAGGCAGGTACGGTGATAACGGCCTTGCGGATCTTGTGGCCGAGGTAGCTTTCCGCAGCCTCTCGGAGCTTACGGAGGATCAACGCCGAGATTTCCGGAGGGGTCGATTCCTTGCCGTCGGCCAGGCGAACTTTCACATAATCGTTCGATCCGCCGATGACGGCGTAGGGGACCATCTTCTCTTCACTCTGGACCTCGTCATGGCGTCGGCCCATGAACCGCTTGATCGAGTAAACCGTCCCTGTGGGATTGGTCACCGCTTGGCGTTTGGCAGGCTCGCCCACCAGGGTTTCCCCCTTGGTGGTGAAGGCCACGACCGACGGAGTCAGGTAGCTCCCCTCTTGATTGGGGATGACCTTGACCTCCGCCCCTTCCATGACCGCGACGACGCTGTTGGTCGTCCCCAGGTCGATACCGATAATCTTCTCACCTTCAGCCACGGCCAAATCTCCTTTCGAGGCGTCGAGCCGGGACGAAGCCACCGGACGGGACCCCTTGACAACCACCGAGCGGAGCCGGCGTCCCAACGTCACGATGGGCCGACGCCTGGCTCTCTCGCCCTCTTTGTCTCATTTCTACGTCGTCACCCTGCACGAATGCAACGCGGATGCCGATCCACTCGCCTCCCCTTGGACTCGCCGAACCGAATTGCTCTGCCTTCAAGACGTTAGGGCGCCTGCTCCTGATCCATGACCCGCGCCTTTGAATCAAGGTTCGGCTGCCAGATTGACAAGAAGGTAAACCCTGGACCCCGCCTTGACTGCCAAAATGGCAGTCTGGCGGTCTCGGTGTTCCAAAGCAGGATGCTCCATGCCTTTGATCATATCCGATCGGCCGTTCGAACGAAAGGACTGCGCGGCGTCTTAGGCTTGGGTCTTGACAACGGCGAATCATTCATGTATCTACTTGGTATCTCCCGCTTTACGTTCGCCGAGAGGTTGCCCCTCGCGAACCGGCGCCGCCCGTAAAGAGTCCACCGATGGCCCGCAAGCTACCCGCTCAAGCCCGCTCTGTACCCTCAACCACGACGACTCGCGGTCAGGCCGACGCCAAGCGCGCGCCCACTCTGGCCGGGCTCCGTACCGAGATCGACCGGATTGATCGCGACCTGGTCGCCTTGCTCAACCGTAGGGCCGAGATTGCCACCCAGATCGGACAAGTCAAGGAGAAACAAGGTCTGGAGGTCTGGTCGCCCGCTCGAGAAGAGGAAGTGGTGGCCAAGGTCCTCGCGACCAGCCAGGGGCCTTTGCCCGCAGAAACCCTCCGCTTGATCTTCCGAGAGCTGATGAGCGGCTCTCGGGCCATGCAGCGCACCTTGCGAGTCGGCTGCTTGGGTCCGAAGTACAGCTACAGCCACCTGGCCGCCGTTGCCAAGTTCGGCAACGCTGTCGAGCACGTCCCGCTCGGCTCGATCGCCGCCGTGTTCGAAGAGGTCAACCGCCGACACGTCCAGTTCGGCATTGTCCCTTTGGAAAACTCGACCGACGGCCGGATTGCCGACACCCTGGATATGTTCACCAAGCTGCCTGGCTTGAAGATCCGCGCCGAGGTCCGGTTGCGGATCCACCATTGCCTGCTCGGGCGTTGCCAGTGGGGCCAGGTCCGCCGGATCTACTCGAAGGCGCAGGCGCTCTCGCAGTGCCGCCACTGGCTAGGCAAGAACCTGCCGCAAGCGACCCTGGTCGAGACGGTCAGCACGGCTGTCGCCGCCGAGCTGGTCCAGCGAGAGGAGTTCGCCGCGGCCGTCGCCAGCAGACCAGCCGCCGACGCCTACGGCCTGAACGTCCTGGCTGAGAACATTGAAGACCAGCACCACAACCTCACCCGCTTCGCCGTGATCGCCGAACACGCCGAGGCCCGCACAGGGAACGACAAGACAACCCTGCTCCTGCGCCTGCCCAACCAGGCAGGGGCCTTGTCCAAGGTGCTCGCCCCATTTGACAAGGCCGGCGTGAACCTGACCATGATCGAGTCGTTCCCCGCCAACGACCAACCCATTGGGCGCGACCCGTCGTACCTGTTCTTCCTCGATATCGAAGGGCACCTTGAGGACGAGCCGGTTGGCCGGGTGCTCGACGCCGTCCGCAAGCGTGCTGAACGCCTGGAAGTTCTCGGCTCGTACCCTCGAAGCGACTGCATTGAGGGCTGACGACATTTCGATAAACAGCAAGAAGAACGGTTTTTCTCGATTTCGTTCCTTTTTGGTGCATGGATTCCTGTTGGTCAACCTTTTACGCGGTGTTCATCTATGAGCCCGGTGATCTGGCGAGGCCCGCGGAGCTTGTTCGTCAACTGGCCGGCTCGACGTGACCGGGACACTAAGGTCGACAACGAGCCATGGTGGAGGGGCCTCACGCGGTGGAACCGGCATCGGGTCGTTCAGTTCATGGTGTTTGTAGTGGTCGCCTGGGTCTTTGGATCGATCGGCATCCACC
>JBDTIR010000504.1:0-8596 GCA_039936275.1 Isosphaeraceae bacterium
GGATCGTCCAGAAGGTTCACCACGGAGAACACGAGCGGTCTCCGCGGCGACTTTCCTCCCGGATTCATTCACCATCTACCGTGATATAGTAACACGTGTTAAAGTCTTATCTTGACCACGGTCGTTAATAGACGGTAAATGACGGCGGGCCGAAACCAGGTGCATAGTTGCCGAACGCAGGAGCCGAGAACGGGACCATCGGACGGTAGGGGACCGGGAAGGTCTGATAGTATGCCGAGCCATAGACGTAGCCGGGCGCGACGATCCCGGGCCGCCAGAGACCGACGCCGTAACGGCCCGGGAGGAACTGGGCTGGCGGATATCCAGCGCCATAGCCTGCCCCATAAGGTGAAGAAAATGCGGAGTAGGTTCGGACAGACCCATAGCCAGGAACGCCGTAACCTGTGCCATAGTAACCAGGTGCGGCGGTATAGCCCCGAACCTCGCCGTAATATCCGGGCGTGCCGAAGTTCGACAGAGCCTTACCATAGTAGCCCGGATTGCCAAAATTGGCGTTGGTCCCGGCATGCGGAACCTCGCGTGCCGGGGTCGTTGCCGGCGCGTCGGGAGTCGGGTCGGCGTAGGCGATCGTCTGCCGGGCGCGACCCGGGGCCGAAGGGGCTGCGCCGTTGGCGCCTTTGGTTCGCCCCCCCCTGCCAGGGGCGACTCGCACGGTTCCGTAGGTTGACAAAACCCGAGTCGGCGCGGCAGGCACGGCCGGAGCGGCACCGAAATAGCCCATCATCTGCTGGGCCTGCGCCGGTGCGAGCGGGATCGTGCCGTCACGTCCCGAAGGGGCCAAGCGGCCAGGCGCCGTCAAGACCCCGCCGTAGTAACCCCAGGTCTGTTGGGCCCGGGCGGATTGGGTCGGGACCGCGACCACCGCACCGACGAAGACGGCCCAGAGGAGGCGTCGCATGATCGACTCCAGAGTTTGAGTGAGTAAGAACCATCAAGGATTCTAGGCGCGAGGAAGCTCAAAAGACACTGAGTCAATGAGAGAAGACACCTTTTGGGGCTGGGGATTGAGCCCGGGCCGTCCGTGAGAATCATACACCAAGCGGAGCGGCCGGCTCGTTCGTTGACGCATCTTCAAAGCAGCGAGGCTTAGCCCTTCGGCTCAAGCTCCAGATTGATTGTCCACAAACGGTTTGGAATTTCGATTCGCAGAAGGGTAGCGGCTCGGGGCGAGACGCGCGAAAGGGGCGGAGCATGCGAAGCTGGATGGTCGGGATTGCCGTGCTCGTGGTGGTGATGAGGACCGCCGCCCTTGGGGATGAGTTGACTCGGCATCTGGACGCCCAGCGCCGCCAGATGGAAGACACGTCGCGGCCGATCGCCGAGCGCGAGCGGGTGGCCCTGGAGATGGCCGCCACGCTCGACCGCGCCGCCTTGGCGGCGCAGAATGCTTCAGAACGTCAGGGGAGGTGGTCTCAGGCGTCGATTCTGCTGGAAGAGTTCCTCAAGAACAATCCGCGACACCCTCGGGCCGACGAGTTCGCCCTGCAATCGGCGGTCTACCACTGGGCAAAGGGGCGGACCCGGGCTCAGCAGGCGGAGATCACTCCGAGCGACCAGCAGGCCAAAGCCCACGCGGTCGAGCAGTTCGACGCAGCCATCTCCTTACTCAGGCCGGTCGCTGCCGCACATTCGCGCGATCGTGACCAATTCGCTCAGAATGCCCGCTACCGGCTTGCGCAAGCCTTGGCCGATCGGGCAACGACCGAGCCGGCGAAGTCAAACGCCCGTGAACGGGTCGAGAACGAGGCGCTGGGTGTGCTGGCAACACCAACGACCGAGCCCGATTTGCGGGGGTTCGCCGACCTCCTGCGCGCCGACCTGCTGGCGCGGCTCGGCCGCTTTGACGAGGCCCAAACCGCACTCGACTCGGCCGGACTCGCTCAGCCATCGCCAACAGACGGCGAAATGCTTGCGGTGCGGGTCACGATCTTGCTCGGCCGCCATCGTCCAGATAAAGCATGGGACGTCCTCGCGACTTATCCCAAGAAGGACCGGGCGACGGAGTTGCTGGCGGTTCGCGTCCGCCTGGAGCAGCGGGCGGAAACGCCCACCGGGCCGAGACGGTCCGAGCTTGAGACCGACTTGTTCCGCCGCACCGAGGCTTTGCGACGTTCGAACAGCCCTGAGGGCCGACTCGCCTTGCTCATTCTGGCCGAGGCCGTCCAGGAACCGGACGAAACTCTGGGCCCAGAGGCATGGGACACTCTGGCGGAAGGGCAACTCCTGGCGGGCAACGCCAATCAGGCCAGCCGTCTGGCCCTTCGAGGCGCCGACCGCGCCGATGAACTCGGGCAGCGCGATCAGGCGGATTCCCTGCGGTATCGCGCCGGGGCTATTCTCTTCCAGTCAGAGAAATTCGCCAAGGTTGCCGAGGTTTTGACCCCGCTCGTGGAAAACTCCGAGACCGGAATAATCCGGCCAAAGGCCAGCTTGCTCCGAGCCTTGTCGCTCGGTCGAGTCTCGGTCGAGAGTCCGACACAATCCAATCAAGCCTCATATCGTCGGTCCCTGGAAACCCACCTTGCGACCTTCCCCGACGACCCGACGAGTGCCGAAGCCCGCTGGCTCCTGGGCCGAGTCCTGCTGGAAGCCGGTCAGCGCGAGCAGGCCGTCGCGCTCTGGTCGGCCATCCCGCCGTCGGCCTCCCGTTGGATCGAGGCTCGCCTCGCCCTGGCTTCCCTCTTGAGGCACGACGTCGAGCTCCAGTCCCTGAACGGTGATCAAGTTCAAGTTAAGGCGAAGACCCAACTCGGCCTAACCTTTTTAAGCGATGCCATCACACAAACTCGCCGCCCTGCGGGGCAGGATGAATTACGCTTGGAACGGATTGCGCTTCAACTGTTACCAATGGTCGCTCAACCCGAAGAGGCACGACAGACGAGCGAGCGCCTGGTCCGGGAGGCGAGCCGAGCCGACCAGCGACGACGGGCCAGGCAATTGCGGATCGTGGCCCTGGTCGAGTTAGGCCGCTTTCTGGATGCGGAGCGTGGGCTGGCCGAGGCGGTCGATGACGGCACGGTTAGCGAGCACCTGGCCTTGGCGCGCCGGCTGGACCGGGTCGCGACCGCGGCGGATTCGGACTTGGTGCGGCGGCGCGCCGGCCAGCTACTCCGTGAACTGATCTCGCGTTTGTTCGATGACGGCGGCGAACTGGGCCCGATCGAGGCTGCCGAGTCCAGGATTCGACAGGTCCGCGCCCTCTTGTTCTCTGGCGATCCCGATGCCGCCAGGCGGGCGATTGAACGCTGGCCCGCCTTGCCCTCAACGATCCCCGTTGATTTACTTCATGACCTGGCAGACACTTACGAACGGCTCGACGTCCAACCTTTGGCCATCGACGCCTACCGGCTCTGGATGAAGCGAAGCCAGGCCGGAACCCTCCCTTGGTTCGCGGCGAGGTACGGCCTGGCCCTGGCCTACGAGCGTTCCGAGCAGCCTCAGGAGGCCCGTCAGCTCATCGAAGCTACGGCAATCCTCCATCCCGATTTGGGGGGCGGCTTACTTCGCGATCAGTTCGAGCGGCTCCGCAAGCGGCTGAATTAGAACGCCGAACCCTTGAAGTTCCAAGGGATTCGGCGCAAATTGCACGTATGCCGGACGTCAGTTCTGGTCAATGAAATTGATCGCGCTGGGCCACCAAGGGGGGGTCTTGGTCGTCCGTGTACCACCGTACAGATTGGCTCTGGTCGGGTAAATGACCGGAGTCAGTTCGGGAAGGTTCGGCGTTGAGAACGAGGTGCCGGCCTGGGGGCGAACCACGCCGTCGTAACCCCTGGAATAGGTGACCACCGGCGCGGCAGTCGCCCTGAGGGGCGAGATCGGACCATACAAGGCCAGGTTCCCCTCAAGGTACGAACCCAATGGGGAATATCCGCCGCCGACCGACCCATTGCCGCGTACAAACATGTAAGGTTCGGGATAAAACGTGCCCAGCATCGGTGTGGGGGCTGCGTCTGGCGGGCGGACGGTGGACGTCGGCACGACGGCACGCCCTCGGCGTCCCCAGCGAGGCCCCGCGTCGGCAATACTGGTCCCGATCGCGAACAGTAAGGCCAGGGCCAAGGTCGGGCCGGCCAGCGCTCCACGGTTTCTGTTGTGAATCATTCTGGTGCTGCCTCAAAGGATAAGCCCGGGGCGAGCCGGTCAAGCCTGTCGGCCGTCAAGACCAGGTCCCTTGAGGAATTCTACCCGATCAATTTGATTGATGAGCGTGGGAAGAAAAGATTAGCCGCAAGAAGAATCACACGCGATTTTTGTTCAGACGGCCCGCGCCCGAACCCATTGAACGTTGACGAAGTCGGGCGCGGGCCGGAGTCGCGCAGGTAGTCCGAATCAATCAGCGCCTGCTGTGCCAGAGCGGGAGCATACGATGCGATTCTTCGACGATGCGGGCCATGCCTTCTCCAAGAGGAGAGGCGAGCAATTCGTGAAACTTGCGTTCCAGTTCGTGCTGCCGGGTCTGGAGCCGGGTCGAACGGAACCGGGACATGGAATCCTCCGAGAGGATGTCAAGCGCCTCCAGGCTGGAATAGGGCCGCTCTTCCACGAGATCGGCGTATCGTGATTCCTCAGGGAGGCGCGGCGAGGGGGCCGTCAAGGTACTGGAGTCTTTCGCGGCCGAAGCGATCAAGAGGCTGGGGTCAACATCGTCGGCGATCAAGGCGTCAATCGGGATCTCGAGGGCTTCGGCGATCCGCCTGAGGGTTCCCGCGCGCGGGGTTTCGGTTTTGCCGCACTCGATCTGGTAGAGCGCGGTTCGTGAGATCGCGGCGCGGCTGGCCAGTTCGTCGGGGCCCCAACCCTTGGCGTACCGGCAGTCGCGGACTCGCTTCGCTAAGGTCATCTTCCTGTCCTTCCGTAGAGTTGAGAACTGAGCAGGTAGGAGGAACACCCTTAACCTTACGTAACAATCCGCCGAATGTCAACTAGCCTTACCAGGCAATTGGGAAAATTGTTCTGAGGCGCAATCCTTCTTCTTTAAAAATCTCTCTGGTGAAATGATGCGGGCGATCCCGGTTGAGGTTGCCAGCGTCCTTCGCGGGTCAGATGGGCGTTGACCGCCAGGGTTGGGACAGGTTCAATGCCAATGGGAGAACGGACAGACCGGGGACGTTGCGGCTGTCTCAACCATTCATAACCGAGAGGTGCTGCCGTGCGATTCGGAAACCAAGTGAACCGGGCGGGACTTTGGGTGATCGTCCTGGGGTTCATCGTGAACGGGTCGGCCCAAGCGGGGGTTGACAACGAGGCTGTCGAGGCGGGCATGGTCGAATTCCAAGGGGGCGCCGGACCGATCAAAGGCTATCTGGCCAGGCCCAAGGGGGACGGTCCATTCCCCGCCGTCGTGGTGATCCACGAGTGGTGGGGCCTGTCTGATTGGATCAAGGAGAACGCGCGCCGATTGGCTGGAGAAGGTTACGTCGCCCTGGCCGTGGATCTCTACGGCGGCAAGGCGACCAATGACCCCGGCGAGGCCCACGAACTGATGCGGGCTTTGAACGAAAAGGAAGGTGTGGCGGACCTCAAAGGAGGCGTCGCGTACCTTGAATCCCTGCCCTACGTGCGTAAAGGGGAGAAAGTCGGGGCGGTCGGCTGGTGCATGGGAGGCGGCTATGCGCGGAAACTGGCGCAAGAGTCCGAGCGGATTGGGCCCACCGCCGTCTGCTATGGAGCCGTTACCCTGGACGCCGAGGAACTGGCCCACTTGAAAGGGAAACCGGTCCTGGGGATCTTCGGCGCCGACGACCGAGGGATTCCGACCGATCGCGTCAAGCAGTTTGCCTCGGCGCTGAAGAACGAGGGGAACTCGGTTGGCTTGCACATCTACGAAGGAGCAGGACACGGATTCATGCGGCCAGGCGGCCCCCAACACAACGCCAAGGCCGCCGCGGACGCCTGGACGCGGATCGACGACTTCTTCGCCAAGAATTTGAAGAAGTAGTGAGTGATGGCTATGACTGGTGAATCATAGACAATGAACCGTGGATCCAAAGGTCCCGCGTTCAAGGTGATTCATCAGTCATTTGCCACGATCTTCCAGCTCTTTGAGAACGACCGCCAAGAGCGAGGGATCGCGCTTCTGAAGCAGGTGCTCGATGCGAGTCGCGGGAAATTCCAGCTTGGTCAGGGCCTCGGCGACTCGGGTCCAGAGCCGGTCGCGTTTCTTGCCTTCGGCCAGATAGAGTTCCGTGACCAGTTCGGAGAGCCTTTGGAATTTGATCGAGTCAAAATTATCATAGTAACGCTTGATGATTTTCTTCTGATGAGGAGAGAAGTCGGCCATCCGGGTTCCCCTGCCACTAGGTGTGAAAAGATCTACTCGGGATGTTAGTGTTCATCGCTCGATGGGCCGCGTCGTTGCTTCTTGGTGTCGGAGCGGCGGCTTTTGGCGTCGAGCCGTCTGCGTTTCGAGGCGAGCGTGGGGCGACTGGGGCGTCTGGGCTTCGGCGGGTTTGCGGCGGCGAGGACAAGTTCCCGGACCTTTTCCAGACAGTCGTCAATGTTGCGCCCCTGGTCCCTGGTTCGTTGCGAGCCGACGAGCAACTCGCCATCGACCGTGAGCCGAGACCTGAGCGCTTGCAGCAAGCGAACCCGCACCGGCTCCGGCAGGCTCGGACTTTCGCCTGGTTTCCAGCGAAGGACCGCCCGGGAGTGGACCTTGTTGACGTTCTGCCCGCCAGGACCGCCGGAGCGGCTGAACTCAAACCGGAATTCATCCAGGGGGATGTTGATACGATCATTAATAATGAGCATGGGCGACCCGTCTCAAAGGGGTCCAAATTTGGCTGCGGCGATTCAAGCACACGCCGACCGACCAAGGTATTCTATCCATCGTTGGTCTTGGTGAGCATCGGCAATCAAAAAGACGGGCCATGTCCCTTCGCGCCTTGGTTGGCGCGAAGGGGCATGTCCTTGGGCGGATCGCGACGGAGATCAGCGCGACAAGGAGACCGAGGGTACGGGCACGGACGGGATGCCGACGCCTGGAATCCGCACGGTATTGGCCTGCGGTCGATGGTTGCGTCGAGGGATGGAGACGACTGGCCCTGTCGGTGCGCTTGCCGAGTGCGCAGAGGCACCGTTGCGGGCCTCGACTCGCTCAGTGGCGACCTGTCGGGCTGACTCACGAGCCCGCACCTGAGCCATTTGGTTGGGCTTGTACGACGTCGGGTCGCGATTAAAAATATTGCCCGAACTGGCGAAGACTTGCCCGTCATTGAGCTGTCCGCGCAGTTCGGCCCGGGTGAACCCTGGCTGCAAGCCCTTGATCTGGTCGCCCCGGAAGACGATGACCTCGTCAAGGAACCCGTCGTGATTGACGTCTCGGAAGAGGCGATCCACCGGCTGAGCGTCGGCCGGGTCGGTGGAACCTGGCGCGCCGAGGCGAACCGAGTCCTGGTTGACAGCGCGAACGTCGAACGCCGAAGTGCCGAAGAGATACGCTCGGACTCGTTCCGGATGCGCCGTGTTGACATGCCGATGTTCATGGATGTTGATAATTACCGGCGGATTCAGAGGCGGACAGGGCGGGCAAACCGGTGGGACGACGGGAGAGGCGTCACGAGCCAAGACGTACTGAGGCGGCAAGAACGCTTCGCTGATGCCTCCTTCGCCGGCTGCGCCAAATGCTCCAAAGCCGATGGGCGAGTCAGGAGTCAGGTCCTTACCGGTTTTCTCTTTATAAACCTGGGAAAAGTTAGTGATTTGCAGTTCGAAGTTTGGCGTATTCGGGTTGTTCTGAAGGAAGTAGGTTCCGGTATTTTGCGGCCTGGGGACGCCGAAGTCGGTCGTCGAGCCGGGCACGACATTGGCCACCTCGTACGGTTTCGGCCCGAGGGTCGTGGCGGACGGGAAGCCGGCGATCAGATCGGGCTGGCCGTCGGTGTTGAGGTCGATGAGGACCCCCATCGACTCTGGACCTTCCATGTTGGGGAAGTCCGTGAAGTTGTTGAACCCGGGGATGGCTGTGATGGCGGGGTCCACCGTTCCGGAGTTGCCGTTGTTGTCGGAGTCTCCGGCGATGACCGCGCGGCCGAGCGGGTCCTTGGGGTTCCGGGGTTGCTCGATTCCCACGCTCAGGGTATCGTCGCTCGGCGTATACGAGGCACGCACGGCGCTGAGCTCGAACCCGGAGACCTGGATGATCGGCTGGATCTGGGGCGGGATGATCGGTTTGGCGAAGCCGGGCGGAGTTCCGTCCACGCGGATTACACCGCGATTGACTAATGTGTCAGGAAAATCGATCAGGACGTTTCCAGTGAAGTTAACGGCCAGGAGTTGCCGATGATCAAGCTGTTCCAGCGCGACACCAGCCCGTTTCTTGGGGGCCTTGGCTCCCCCGCGACGGCGGCGCCACGCACGGACGGCTTGCTGTAGCGAAGAGATCAGGGACATCGCGCCATCGTCCTTTCTGCCAAAGGGAGCCGAGCCCGACATGGGCCTCGATCACCCTTTTCGGGGAAGGGTCGCCTTGGTCTCGGCGGCGGAGCCGTCGCTGACCGGGGGCAGCCCGGCGGTGCGTGAAGATCAGTCCCCCCTTCGGGGCCGGCCGGCCTTTGGGTCCGGTTCGACCTCG
>JBDTIR010000505.1:0-4417 GCA_039936275.1 Isosphaeraceae bacterium
GACGTGAACGACTTCGCCGCCTACATCAAGACCCTCGACGCCGGCCTCCGCTCGCTGGTCCTTGGTGAAACCGCGGGACGCCCCGGTTCACCGACGCGGACCACCAGAACCCCGGACATCGAGCCCGACAACGCGTCGAAGAACGCCGGGCAGGTCCTACAGAAGAAGATCGAGACGCACTCGGACAACCCGCAACGGTAGACGTTGAGGAACGGCGGCGGATTCGCGATGGTTTGAGCGCGCCGCCCGGGTCTGGACCGTCGTTTTCAAGGGAATGCGCCGCACGCCAATTTCTGGCTCCTCAAAAGGGAATTGGCGTGCCGCGCATGACCCGGGAAGCTGCGTTGCCGTCATCCAATTTCGGTTCGATGTTCACGAAGGTCTTCACCTTTGAAGAACATGTCCAACGGGTCATCGGTGTAAAAGATCACCGCGCGTCCTTCCTGTGCCGCCCTCTGGTAAAACGTCTTCAACTTACACATCTGGGCATACAACTCGTACTGATATTCATCGTCTTTCGCCCCTGTTTCTCGATGGAACAGGTCGTCGGAAGGCACGCGCGTGTACCGCTCCCGGAAGTCGTGCTTGTCGATCTTGGCGAGCGCCTCGGCGACGTGGCCAACGTCGTCCGGCATCACAAGGTTGACGATCGAGCCGCCTTGAACCAGAAGGCGGCCCCCGAAAAAGCACAGATTCAGAGGGTATGCGCCCCCTTTGGGGTCGTATGTCCCGTTGGTCAAGCAGCCGAGCAAGACGTTCCAATCCTTGTGCCCGCCTTCGATGGGCGTCTTGTCCTTCCCCGTCCAGGCCCCTTCGAAGAGTTCACTCACCCAGTCGAGGAGGTCGGACCCATCATCGAAGGATAGGAGTTGGTCGGTCTGCTCACGATCAAGTGCGAGATGGTATCCTTGACCGCTCATCTGGTTCGCCTCCACGCGTCTTGAAACAAGCCGTCTTCCTGTTTCGAGTCTGGGAATGCGTGCCAGACACGCCGAGTTCCTGACTCCTCACAAATCGCGATTACACCGATTCCTCTTGTTGCTTCACGACCTGGACGGCCCGTTGGCCAGGCCTCTCGGCGGGGGGAACGCCCGGACGGCGGGGAGCGAACCGGACGACTGGCCAGTCGTCTTGCTCATCGCGCTCTCGGAGGTCTGAGACCATCGCCCGCACGTCATAACCATGCGATCGAGCGTAAGCGTCTCGCGCCGCTCGCACCTCTTGCAACACGCTGTCTTCAATCATCGTCCCATCCTCCAGTCGGCAACTCCTCCGGTGTGCAGATCAATGGCGGTTCGTATCCAGCCGCCCGGCACACGGCCTCGATTCGTGGTCGCAACGTCACATTGGCGATGTGGGTGCAATTCCACGTCAGGAGGTAGTCCATGCCATGAGTCGCCGCAATGGCAATGTGAAGAGCGTCCGCAGCCGCGCGCTCCGGCAATGATACTCCTTGGATCAGTGCTTCAGCCAAGGCCGCCGCATCAAGCGTCTGCTCCAGGAGCGGAACGCCCGCCAACGCTGCCAGCCGATCGGCCGCCGCCCTCGGGTCGCCGGCTTGACACTCCTGAACCACCAGCCGGGACGTGTATAACTCGAACACACTCCGCCTCGCCCACCACTCACGCGTAACCTGCTGACGGGCTGCCCGAACCAAGTCCCGGTTCGGCCGCGCCGTCAGATAGCTTGGCACGGTGGTTTCGACGTAAATCCGAGGCTTCATGGCGCGATTATACCGCGCCAATCCAAGTGTGGCTAGCGACGTGCCACTTCACAGCTTTACAATCATTATTTTGAATTAAAAATGATTTTATTTGTTTATTTTAATAATATCTTTACATTTTGCTCGCGCATTCGCGGGAAGGGTTTCGTCGGTAAGTTCCGTGATCAGGTTCGGCAGCTTACGAGAGTCGATGAAATTCTCTGCCACGGTGGCCGGGCTTTCCGACTCCAGGGCTTGCCAGTCCGCCACACTCAGGGCGGCCAGGCCCAGCGTATCGGAACCATGCGAGAATACGAGGAAGCGAATCTCATATTTTGGACTGGGCAAATCGTTATATAATGGACCCCGAAAACTGGACCACCGGTTAAGCGACACTGGGGGTCCCGCAAAAAGGGTGAGCGACCTGGCCGCGACGACGCCGCGGCAGAAGGGGACCTGGCGAGAGGGGACCAAGGGGAAGCTATCGGGCCGATTCGCCCGGGTTCGTGTCTGGCCAGCTTCAGATTGGGCCGCCGGAGGTTGCGTCGGGGCGGAGCCGTTCTGGTTGCTCATCGAAGAGCAAACTGGCGGCAAGATCAAGGACGCCGTAAGCAACCTGCCAGCACGGACCAGGCGGATCAAGGCGGTTCGGCTCTGGAAGAGCCGCTGGCTTATGGAACAAGGCTATCCGCAGATGAAGCAGGAACTGGGCCTTGACCACTTCGAGAGCCGCTCCTGGCGAGGGTTTCACCACCATGTCTGCCTGGTGATGCTGGCCTACGGCTTCTTGGCGTTGGAGCAAGATCGAGCCCGTCGGGATCCATCCCGACCGGGTAAAAAGGGGGGCGCCGAGCACCGGTGCTCACGCTGCCGTCGATTCGTCGCGCCTTGCAGCGTCTGCTGGCTCCGATCTGTCGGCACAATGGCCCCTATTGTCGAGGGCTCGCGGAAGCACCTCCGGAGATCCTAACAGAGTAGTAGAAGGAAAAGAAGCCATTCGTTTGGCCGAGTGAAATGGACCCCGCGACAAACCACCACGGTCTCCATTATGATGGTCCCCGGTCGGGGTTATGGCACGGGCGGCCGAGACCTTTGGAGAATTTGAACAAACAGCCCGCGCATTCGAATCGAGAAGAACGACGATGGCTGCTCGCATCCTCGATGGCAAGGCCCTGGCGCAGACAGTCCGGGGCGAAGTCGCCGCGGAGGTCGCTCTCTTTCGGGCTGAAACGGGGGTCACGCCTGGTTTGACCGTCGTCCTGGTCGGCGAACACCCCGCAAGTGCTGTTTACGTTCGCAACAAGCAGAAGGCATGCAAGAACGCTGGGATCAACGGCCGAATTTTGCGACTCCCGAGCGACGTCTCGGAAGCCCGGTTGTTGGAGACGCTCGACGCCCTCAACGCCGATCCGGACGTTCACGGCATCCTGGTTCAACTCCCCTTGCCTCGCCAGATTGACGAGGGCCGGGTCATCGAACGAATCGACCCGCGCAAGGACGTCGATGGGTTCCACCCCGAGAACGCGGGTCGTCTGGCGATCGGCGCTCCTCGGTTCGTGCCGTGTACTCCGCTCGGCGTTCGCTTGATGTTGATGTCCGCAGAAGTCCCGATCAAAGGCGCGCGCGCCGTGGTCCTCGGACGATCGAACATCGTCGGCAAGCCGATGGCGCTCTTGCTCTTGCAAAAAGGGGCAGGGGGGGACGCGACCGTCACTGTGTGCCATACGGGCACGACCGACCCCGCCTCCGTCGCCCGTGAGGCCGATCTCTTGATCGCTGCCGTCGGCCAGCCTGAACAGGTGACGGCCGATTGGGTCAAGCCGGGCGCGGTGGTCATCGACGTGGGGATTCACCGTCGCGACGACGGCTCACTCTGCGGCGATGTGCATTTCCCGAGCGTCTCGGAGGTCGCCTCGTGGATCTCGCCCGTGCCAGGCGGCGTCGGTGCGATGACGGTGGCCATGCTCCTGAAAAACACGCTTCAGGCCGCAAGGTTGAGCCGATCATGAACCCGGGGACGGCCCGCAAGCTCGATCGGGTCTTACGCCAGTTGGCCCGCCGATCCCGGCTGAAGCCCAGGCGATTCTCGACCGCGCCGCTCATCGTGGCGTTGGGGTTCGTCACGGGCTATCAATCACTGGCCAGGCTCGTCCCAAGGGTCTGGGCCGCGACCTTCCCTGGCGGCTTGGAGCAGGCTGAGACCTTGTTTGGCTGGCCGTCCCTGGTCTGGCGGCTCTCGACGGCCTGCCGGTTTCATTTCCTGGAAGTCGTGATCGTCATGGGCATGGTCACAACCTTGGCGTTCGTGACCAGTACCTGGCTCCGGCCTTTGAGGTTCCTGGTCTGGTTCGCGGCGATCGCCTTGATCCTGATTGACGCGGGTATTCTCGTGGTGACGATCCGGACCGCCCTGGCCGTGACGGCCGACGCATCCGGCCTCTTCTGAACAAAAAGGGATTCAAACGATGATCCGTCTGGGCATGTGCAACGAACTGTTCGAGGGCTGGGACTTCCCCAAGGTCTGCCAGACCGTCAAGGCCCTGGGTTACGACGGCCTGGAGATTGCCCCGTTTACCCTTGCTCCCACGATCAATGACCTCTCCGCCGCCCGGCGCCGCGAACTCCGGACGATGGTCGAAGATGCTGGCCTGGAGACGATCGGCCTGCACTGGCTGCTTGCCAAAACCGAGGGGTTTTATCTGACGTCCCCCGACG
>JBDTIR010000506.1:0-4151 GCA_039936275.1 Isosphaeraceae bacterium
CAACCAAGCCACTCCGCAACGCTCCAGGCCGTCAGCAACACCAACGTGATCGGAAATGCCTTCACAAAACGGCCCCCGTGCCGACGTTTGACCAGAAGCGTCCACACCAGCCGGATGACCTGGCTCGCGAGGATCGCCGGACCCGCCAGGACGACCAACGGACGCAGCCAGAGCCGCCCCTTTACCGCGCGAAGCCTGCCGAATTCCCAGCCAAAGCGGACTCGGTCGCGCACCGCATCGCTCAGGGCGAACCGGCGAACGTGCCAGGCCCTCGCCGACTCGACCACGACCAATCGGCCAGGACGCCCGATCATTTGGCGATGAATCAAGGATTCATGGATCTCGGTTTCATTCACATCGGAATCCATCCCGATTCGACGCGCGGCGAAGTTGTTCCCGGCCAGGCGGGAGGGGGTTTCGCGACCGAACGGGCTCAAGAACGGGCTGTATTCACAGAAGAAGACGGCCCAATCGACCGTGGAACCGCCGTCGGCGTGCTCGACCGGCCCCGTCGCGGCCAGGACCTCGGGATCGTCGAAGGCTTTGATCCAGGATTCGGCCCAAGCGGGGTCGAACCGGCACGAATCCTCGGTGAAGGCCACGACGTCGCCTTCGGCACGTTCCAGGCCCAGACGACGAAGCCCGGGGACACCTGCGCCGGGCTCGGCGAGGACCCAATGAACCCCTTCGGGGCAGTCAATCATCGGGATGCGGGTGCGATCGGCCACGACGATGACCTCGATCCGCCCCGAGCCGGTGTCGATGTCCAGCGAGGCCAGACAATCGGCGACTGCTTTGGCCGAGTCGCTCGCCGCGACGATCACGCTCAAGAGCGGGCGGCTCACTCAACCTGCTCCAGGCTCGTCCCCGCGCCGACGAGATAGCCCACCATCTCGCCGACCGCACCGACTGTCAAGAAGAGGGCCACCAGCGGGAAACAAGCCGCGAACCGGCCCAGATGCCGCCCCTTGCTCAAGGTGGTCCGCGTAACTCTGGCCAGCAACAAGGCCGGCAAGGCCAGCGAGCCAACCCCGTAAATCAAACGCCGAACCAGGGTCTGATCCACCCGCCGCATGCCGGCATAAGACCTTGCGAAGTGGAACCGCTGCCGAAGGAAGTATCCCGGGCGGAACGGCTTGATATGCCGCACCACCGCGCGGTTCGTCGACGCCAAAGGGACCCCGTCGGCCCGCAGGCGGTCGTTGATCCACGATTCCCACTTGCCTTCATCTAGCACATGAGCATACTTCATCAAATGTGGACGTTTGTATGCAATGTTGTTTCCAGGCAGATCAAACGCTTCACCTTCGATCACCGGACCCATATAGGACGTATATTCACAGAAGAAGACGGCCCAGTTGACCAGGCCCGTTTGCCCGTTCTCGACCCGGCCGCCCACGGCTCCCCAGGGGCCTTGGTGCAACTCCAGGAGCGTCGAGGCCCAGTCCTTTGCGACCGTGCCGTGGTCCTCGACGATCGCCACGACCCCCCCCTGGCTCTGGCGTACTCCGAGATAACGCAACCTTGGGATCGACAACCGCTCATCGACCGGAATCAAGGTTACGGGAGGTTGATGCGCCTGGACCCGATCGCGGGTCGCCCCCCCTTTGGCCTCGACGACGATCACTTCCATCTGGTCGCGCTCGGGTTGGGCGTCGAGTGCGTTCAGGGTTGGTTCCAGAACCTCCCAGCCGTTGACCGAGGCCACGATGACGGACAGGGCGGGAACTCCAGGGCGTGCGGCGGGCGCGGCGAGGGTGGACATCAGTCGGGACTCCATTCCCTTTTTTTATTTTGGGAAAGACAAACGGGGGACGAGGCGCATCGTACCGACGAGGGGTCCGATCGACAAGCCGATTGCCCGGTCAAGGGGCTTCGTTGGGCTCGACGATCTCGATCGTTTGATCAGTCTTGACCCCTTCCAAAAGACTGACCGCCCCCGACGGCCAATGGACGGTCAGCTTGGGGACCTCCACGACCGAGCCGACGCCGATCAAGACACGAGGGTCGTGCGCCGATTCAAGACTGGTTCCCCCTTTGCGCTGGCGGTGGATGGTCCGAGCCCCGGTCTCGACCTCGATCCTGGCGCCGACGCCGTCTCGGTTGCTCCGGGTGCCGACCAGGTGCAGTCGGACCCAGTGATTGCCGTCCATTGGCGACTCGTTGAGCAAGACGGCCGGGGCCGCGTCCTTGTGACTGACGACGATGTCGAGCCGGCCGTCGTCGTTCAGGTCGCCAACGGCCACGCCTCGGCCAACATGCGAGCCGTTAAAATAAGGTCCGGCGTCCCTGGTCGCCAGGCGGAACCGCCGCGAGGCGTCCGGGCCGTCGCCCAAGGGGACGTTGCGATGCAAGAGCGCCGGCTGCGCATAGGGAATGTCCATACCAAGCTGGTCATAGTTGTCGTCCACATGACCGTTGCTTACGAATGAATCGGGCCAGCCGTCGTTGTCAAAGTCGCCCAGCAGGCAGCCCCAGGCGACCCAGGGGACGCTGTCGGCCCCCAGGCCAAAGACCGACGTCTGGTCATAAAACAGCCCGTCGCCAAGATTCTGATAGAGCGTGTTATATTCATTCTTGAAGTTGGTCACGAACAGCTCGGGGCGGCCGTCGCCGTCCACGTCCTCGGCGTCGACCCCCATGCCGGACTGGGCGCGGCCGGATTCGTCAAAGGCTGCGCCCGAAGTCTCGGTGGCGTCCTTGAACGTGCCGTCGCCGAGGTTGAGAAACAGGTAATTGGGGTTCTGATCATTGCTTACATAAAGGTCCGTCGTACCGTTGCCGTCCAGGTCGGCCGCGACGACCCCGAAGCCGTGACCGTCAGATCGGCCTGGAATCGGCTCACCTTGATCGTTGACGAACGCCGAATCATAGACGTCGGTGAACTGGGGGACGCCGTCCTTCAGGCCATCGTTGCGGCAAAGGAAGTGCTTGACGGTTCGGACCTCTCTCGGCGAGCAATACTGGCGGACGTTCCGCTCCCGGTCGCCGCACCACTTATCGTCCCTTGGCAAGAGCCATTCGCCATAATTGGCGATATAAAGGTCAAGATCGCCGTCGTTGTCAAAGTCGAGACACGCGCCGCCGGATGACCAGCCGGGGCGGCCGAGCCTGGATTGCGAACTCACGTCCCGGAAGGTGCCGTCGCCGTTATTCAGATAAAGGACGTTCGGACCATAATTACACAAAACGATGTCTTGATCGCCGTCGTTATCCAGGTCGCCGACGATGATGCCGTGACAGTATCCTTGAAACCCCAGGCCGGAGTCCTCGGTGGCGTCCTTGAAGGTGCCGTCGCCGAGGTTGCGGTAGAGCCGATTCGATCCTGTCTGCGCGGTGCCGAGGGGGAGCAAGGTGCCGTTGGCGAAGTAGAGGTCCATCCGGCCGTCGCCGTCGTAGTCAAAAACCGCGACCCCCGACCCGTTCGCGGTCGGGAAGTGCTTCTCCGCGGTCATGCCCGAGAACTGGACGAAATCAATGCCGGCCTCTTTGGCCACGTCCCTGAACCGGAACGGGCTCGGCTCTTGAGGAATGTCCGGATTGGCCGGAGCCTCATCAAGCCGGGGGACTTTGGTAATCGGCGTTGATGCGTGTGAACCAGGTTCGGGCGTCACCTTCCCGACCACGGCGAAGGGGTCGTCCGAATTGGAGCCGCAGCCGAAGGCCGTTAACATCATCCAAACGCCGGCAACGATTTGAAGCGAAGTCCGAGCCGAGTTCCTGTTCATTCCACGACCCGGGGCGAAGGAAAGACGAAGGGCGTGCCTCAACCAACAAAGGTCCATCATACCGTCTCCGGTCGTGCGCGGCGAGCCGGCAACGCCAACGGCCCCGGCGCATTTGAGCGATGCGACCCGGCTTACGGAGACCGAATCAAAAAGCGCGGCAGCCGGCCTGCTCGAAATGGTGATCGCCGGTCAAGGCGAGCTCGGTCATCACGACGAACCAGATGCAGTCGGTCAGCGACCACCCTTTTGTCGGGACGGCGCCGATCTTCCCCTCGCTTACGCGTCGGGTTCCAATTCCCGAAGGAAGGGGCACCTCGCTTACGCGTCGGGCTTCGAAACCCGACGCGTGAGCGAGGGATCTGCTTCGAGACAAAGCCGTCAAGGCATCGCGACTGCCAAATTGGCAGTTGGCTTCGTTCGGCG
>JBDTIR010000507.1:0-12306 GCA_039936275.1 Isosphaeraceae bacterium
GCGCGCCCGATCCGCCGCCACCCTGAATGGAACTCATGGCCGTCCCTTCGATTTGCGAAATCCCCGATTTCCCTACATGGATTCTCGATTCTCGCCGGGTGCGTGAAATGTATTGTTTTATGACGACATACAAACAAGACGACTCACGCACCAAGCGAGATCCTTTCAAAGGCTCGGCACCGGTTCAGATCTTGGGCAAGGTCCAGGGGGCGCGATACTCGGCGCGTTCCAGGAACTGGTTCGCCTCGGCGTGGTTGGTGATCCGTTCGGCCTTGGAGTCCCAGTGGAGCTTTTCGCCGGTGCGCAGGGCGATGTTGCCCAGGTTGCCGACGGTGCTCAGGCGGTGGCCGTACTCAAAGTGGCATGAGCACTGATCGCGTGACTTGATCGCGTCGATCCATTCGCGATGGTGGCCGACGGAGCGCGGCAGAGTCGGCTCGGGCAAGACGATCTCGACGCCTTTCTCGGGGATAATTTTGAAGTCATTGTAGTGGCCGTGGAGCGTGCCGTTGGTCCCCTGGAACTCGATACCGGCGCCTCGGCCTTCGAAGCCGTGGGCGTTGTTGCTGATGTGGCTCCAGACCAGGTCGAACCCCTTGGCGTAGTGGTAGGCGACCTCAAGAGTGTCGGGGGTCTCCGCATTGTCCTTGAGGGCGTACCGGCCGCCGGTGGCGGTGATCGTCTCGGGGGCGTCCACCTGCATGCCCCAGTGGACCGGATCGACCAGGTGGCAGACGAAGTCGGTAAGCTGGCCGCCGGCGTAGTCCCAGAAGTAGCGCCAGGTGAACAGGAAGCGGTTGGAGTTGAAGTCGCGCTTCGGCGCTGGGCCAAGCCAGAAGTCATAGTCGCAGCCTTCGGGCGGGGCGGTGTTGGCGGGGTTGCCCAGCCCTTCGCTGTTGCTGGCCATCCAGACCCTGGCCTTGGTGATCTGGCCGAGCACGCCGGACTGGACGATCTCGGCCATCCGGTGATAGCTCTCGCTGGCGTGGATCAGGTTGCCCATCTGGGTGACGCGCTTGTACTTGTTCGCGGCGTTGACGACTGCGCGCCCTTCGGCGATCGAGTACGTCAAGGGTTTCTCGCAATAGACGTCCTTGCCGGCCTGGCAGGCGTGGATCGTGGCGAGGGCGTGCCAGTGGTCGGGCGTGGCGATCACAACGGCGTCGATATCCTTGCGGTCGAGCACCTTGCGGAAGTCGCCATAGGTGTCCGGCTTGCCCCCGGCAGCTTCCTTGGCGCGCATGGTGTGCGGCTCATAGACGTCGCAGACGGCGGCGACGCGGACGTCCGGGAACGTCTTCATGATGTTCAGGAGGCCGGAGCCCATGCCGCCAATGCCGATGAAGCCCAGGACGACCGAGTCGTTGGCCCCGGCCTTCTTCGGCTGGTCGTCGGCTCGGGCTCGGCCGAAGGTACCGGCGGCCAGAGCCGAGGCCGCCAGAAAGTCGCGTCGAGAGAGGCTGGTCATGATCGAAAAATCCTCGTTCGGTAGGAACACACGGTTGGCGGGAGTGTCGCGGCGATCATCTGCGTTCACAACGTTGGTAACAGAGAGTCGGCCGAACCTCAAGGACCGACCCACCACAATCCGCGCTGATTGACCATTGTTAAGGGTTGTCCACCTTTCTACTTGCAGCGGTCGCCAAGCCGCTTTATGATCGCAACCGTCGATCCGGTCGCGAGCCGGCAGGTCAAATCCCATCGGCGCGCCTGGCGTGATTTGATCATGCGGTTCCCTCGTGTCTGAAGCGAGGTCTCACGACCGGAAAGGCGAGGCCGGATCTCGTTCGAATGGCGAACAGAATCGGTAACGGCTGGCGAATACCGGGCAATGAATCCGAGCGAAGCGACCAAGACCACTGTCAAAATCACGCGAGAGATAATCCCGTTAATTTATTGCAAATCATGTGCCACCAGGCACTTATAACAGAGAACAGGCCCAACGCGCCAACCAGGGCCGCTACCCGGAAAGATTCAGACCATGAATACGATCGATTATATTTACAGATTCGATCCGAACAATCCGACTGCCAAGTCGCTCCCCCACAACGCGGAGGCGGCGCGGGAGATTCTGGAGAACGGCAACCGGATGTTCTCGCAGTGGATGGAGAGTTGCCGGATACGCGCGCTGACCAAGGGCGAGTTGCAGTACATCGTGCCGTGCAACGGGCTTGAGATGGGGATGCCTCGAACGCATGGTCAGATGTCCAAGCAATTGCCCTTCGCGGTGGTGATCGGTTGTTCTGACGCCCGGGTGCCGATCGAAATGCTGTTTGGCCAGGGCTTTAACGACTTATTCGTGATCCGGGTGGTCGGCAACGTGCTAGGCGACGTCTGCATGGGGAGTGTGGACTTCGCCTTGACCGCCCTAAGTGAGAGCGTCCGGGTGATCGTCGTGCTCGGCCACAGCGGTTGTGGCGCGGTGACCGCGGCGGTGGACGCCTACCTCGACCCGCTCAAGTTCTGGGCGAAATCCAGTTCGCCGAGGCTCCGTGCGGTCACCCAGGAGATCTTCGTCGCGGTTCGCGACGCGGCCAACGGACTGAAGGAAATCTGGGGGGCCGCGGCGCGCGACCTGCCGGGGTATCGAGAGGCCCTGATCGAGTCGGCCGTCTGCGTTCACGCCGCTCAGACAGCCTTCGAACTGCACCAAGAGGTGGAGCGCGCGGCCAAGGGAGAGATCGAGGTACTCTACGGGGTCCATAACATCCGCACTCACCAGGTCAGCATGCCGGTCGACCCTGGAGCCGTCCGTTCTGACGAGAACGTCCAGCTCGCCTATGCGCCGAGCAATCCCAGCGAATTCCAAACGCTGGCGATCCAGATGGCTCAGGTCCTCAAGCCGGGCGGCGAATCCAGGTCGGAACCGGTCTCAACCGAGGCCAACGGGCAGGATGACGATCTCCCGGCGACCTCACAACAAGATCACATGACAATCTGAACGAAACCACCTGACGACCGATCGGCGGGATCGAAACCGGAACGACGTCCGGGCGTTTCTCAAGCCGTTCGAATGGGATCAGTCATCGGTCGTTAATCCGTTGTTAATCGGCCCTCGTCTCGATCGCGAAACGAAACCGGACCGCCTCCGAGCGAGTGGTTTGCCACCCCAGCCGGGGCGGCACCGGGTCCAAAGTGTTGGGCCCGAGACTCGGCGAGTCCCACACCGGCCCGGTAGCGGGAGATGACGCCGGGCTGCGGATACAGGCCCCCGCCCAGGATCAAGGTGCTCAGCACGAGAACCGCGATCCGCTCGGCCGGGCGGACGTCGAGGTCGATCATGGTCTCGTGTCGTTTCCCGGCGAAAATGCGGAAGTAGACGTGCAACACCGCCAGGCTGTTGAGCGCGGCGACAGCGACGACGCCCGCGCCCATGATCGGGAAGGCCTGGACCGCCCCCGTGACCAGCAGTTCGAGACCGACGAAGCCGGCCGTGCCGGGGAACCCCACGCTCGCCATACCGGTGAGCAGGAAGACGCCTGCAAGCATAGAAATATGTTGATACAAACCATGAAAATCCGTGAGCGAGATCCGCCCGGTCCGGGATTCGACGCACCTCAAGGTCAGCCCGAAACCGGTCAGCGACAGCGCCACCGAGAGCCAGAGGCTCAGCGCCCCCGTCAGACCGATGGGCGTGGCCATCTCAAGGCCGACCAGAACCAGCGACGAATGGCTGAGGAACAGGTAGCAGAAGAACCGCCGGGCCTCCCGCTGCACCAAGGCCATGCCCGCGGCGTAGATCGCGGTGAAGAGCGAGGCCAGAGAGAGCGCGTGCAAGACCCATTGCGGGGCGATCGGCAGCACTAACCGGGTCAATCCATAGACCCCGACCATCGGCGTGACGAACAACAGGGCGGTCCCGAAGGTAGCGTGCTCAAACAGGTCGGTCATCCAGCAGTGAACCGGCACGACCCCGCTCCTCAAGAGAACCGCCGCGGTCAGCAGCACGACGGCCGGCAGCGGATGCCGAGCAAGCAGCGTCTGCCCCAGGCAAAGCAGGGCGACGAACAAGCCCATGTGGAGGACATACACGCGACTCGGCCTGCGACGGTCCCGAAGCTCCAGGTAGGGCGGCACCGTCCCGATCGCCAGCAGGGCCACCACCCCCCAAGGGTGCTTGCAGCCCAACGTCGCCAACAGGATCGACTCTGAGACCAACGACCTTGAAAACGAGAACTCGCGCACCTTGGCCCGCAACGTCGCCAGGTTGGTCAGGACGCAGATCAGGGCCGCCAGCGGCAGCAACGGCGCGCTCAACTTATCGATGACCAAAAGATCTGTACGAAAAAATTGCGCCAGCAAGTTCCAGCGCTCATGGGCCTGAGAAACATGCTGGAACAAGAAGTCTTGCCAGGCCGCGACGGCGCAAACCAAGGTCAGGCCGGACGCGACCAAACTCTGACGCCTGGCGGCGTCCGGGTCGGTCGTGAACGCGACCCGGAGGGCCCCGAGGGCAGGCAGCAGGACGCAGAGTTCCAGCCAGGGGAAGTGAAGCTCGCTCATCGCGCCTCCTCGACGACTGGCGCGGCGGGCGGCACCCGGTCGGATTCGCGAGAACCGGCGCCGGTCAGAAGGTCCGTCCAGCGCCGTTCCATCCGGTCGCACCACCGGAAGACCTCGACGAACGGCCGGACCAGGAATCGGTCGAGCGCCGCGTCAAGCTGCCCGCGATGGAACCCCAACCGATAGAGGCCCTCTCGGAATCGTGGCGGGGTCCACCTGGGCGGCAGGCCGTTCCTGTGGTGGAGGTGCCCGCCGACGGCGTTCTCCAGCAAGTGATAGTCGTGAAGCAAGGACGGGGCCCGGAGGAGTTGGAGCGTCCGGAGAGAGGCATGACCAATGATGTGGATCAGCGGAATGTACCGCAGACCCAGACCGATCTCGGCGGTGATGATCCCGACCTGGGTCAGCGAGGCGAACGCCAACGCCCCCTTGGCGTCGGTCTGGACCCGGCCGACGATCGCCCCGAAGATCGCCGACGCCAGGCCGAGCGCCACCACCGCGGCGCTCAGCCAGATCGATAGTTCGAGGATCGGGCTGACGCGGAGCAGCAAGAACGCCCCCAGATGCACCGAAAGCGCGCCATAAAACACGGCGCTCGACGGCGTCGGCCCCTCCATCGCGCGGGGTAGCCAGCCCGAGAACGGGATCAAGGCCGACTTCCCCGCGGCGGCGATCAGCAGCAAGAGCCCCACCTCCAGGGCCTGTCCAGAGGTGAGCGCCGCCTCGCCCCCGGGCCAGGGACCGGTCCCCATCAGACCTTCGAAGTCGCCGGCCCCCGTCGCATGGTGCAAGGCGACCGCCGCGAGCAGGAACGCGGCGTCGGAAATCCGGTACACCGTCCAGATCCGCTGGCCATTGATCACAGGTGCCAACCGCTCATGGAAGTACGCCACGAGCAGGGCCGAGGAGAGCCCCACGAACTCCCAGCCCAGGAACAAGGTCTCGATCGTTCCGGCCAGCGACGCCACGACCATGCCCAGCAGGAACAGGGCGTAAAGCAGAAAAAACCGGCCATACCCGGACTCGCGGTGCAGGTAATGGTGCGCAAAAACCCCGATCGTGCCGACCAGGACGAACGTGAGCATCACGAACGGGACCGAGAGCCGGTCAAACACGAACTTCAGACGAAGATGGAAGTGCTCCTCGGGAATCACCACCCAGTCGCCGAATTCCAAGGAAACGTCGCGGGAGCCGGAGACCAGCATCAAGACCAGAATCGCGATCGACGACAAGAGGCCGGCGACGACGCAGGCCGAGGTCCAGCGGGTCGTCGCCTCCTCGCTCAGCGACCTGGACAGCAGCGCGGCGAGCCCCAGGACGGCCAGGAGCAGTCCGGGCACCGCGATCACGCCGCCGCCGAGCGCGTTGAAGATCTGATCATTGTTCATTGGTGACCTCCCTGACCGTCCAGGGTCGGGCACGGCCCAACAGGGACGATCGAGGCGTAGCCCAGGTGGTCCCGCCAGCCTCGATACCAGGCCAGCGAGGACGGAGCAGTCGGCAGGTCGTCGGCGACCGGCTCATAGGGCTTGAAGCCGCCGTCGCGAAAGACATGGATGGTCGGCGTCTCGGGGTCGAGCGTCGCCAGTTGCACCCAGGCGTTATCCACCAGATGACGAATCGATTTCTCCCCGGCGATCGAGGCCAGCATCGCCTCCGGAGTGGTCTCCACGACGAACAGGATGCGCATCGGCTCGTGGATCTCCACCATTTGCCAGGGAAGGCCGGGACGCAGGTCGCTCTCAGCCCCATCCATGACGCCCAGAAGTGATGTGATATTGTGGGGCAACTTGGTGCCGCAGCCGTAGCCGGTGGGATCGACCCTTGAGAAATAATATTCCAGATTGATGCCGGCGCAGACCGGGATCGCGGCCCGAAGCAGGCCCGTCAAGACCGAACTCTCGGGGTCGTCCTGGCTGGCGTCGTAGGAGGTAAGGAACGTCCGCCGGTCGAGGAACAGGCCGCGCGTCCGTGACCGCCGGCCAATGAAGCAGACCGCGTTGCTGGCGTGGCCGTATTCCGGGCGCGTCTGCGAGAGGTCTTCGGCGCGGCCTTCGACGTGGCGCAGGGCTTCCTCGGGCGTGATCGTGAGTCCGGCTGACTCGAAGCGGCGGCAACGCTCGTGCGCGTTTCGCTGCCGAGCCTCCTCCAGGGCCGTCGTGGCCCGCTGAAAGGCCTCACGATGCGTGGCCGGCATGCGGTCGAGGTCGTAGTACGTCAGCCCGTCATCGCAGGTATTGTGATAGGCCCCAATGAAGAACACATGGTCGGGGATCATCAGACCGTCTTCCGCCAGAATGCGCCGTACCCGGGGGTCGTTGGCCATCTGGGCGAAGGCCCGAGCGTTCGGACCACCGCGGGCGCCTCCGCAGGCCCCGCAGTCGTGGGCGGCCTCCTGCGGGTTGTTCAGGCTGGACGAGCCGTGTCCGGTCAGGATGACCAGGGGGGCGAATTGCTCGGGGAGTCCCATCGACCGCAGGAGTCCGCCGACGACGCCCGCCATCTCGGCCCGCGAATAGCCCAGTTGATCGTCTCTGGGACCGGGCTCCGGGCCAGTGCGCACCAGATGCAATTGAGTCACCGGGGGAGTCACCATCCGCCCGAACAGCCGCCTGATCTGAGCGGTTCGTCTGGGCAGCAAGACCCTCATCAAGAGCGGGATCGTGGCCAATGACCCGAGCATGCCGGTGAGCAGGCCGCCGACGAAAGTTCGCGTGCCCATGTGGACCCGGAGCGAGAACCGGCCAAGCCGGCGACGCGCCTCCGCCTGGAATCGGCTGGCGTCCGCGAACGAATGGATCGACTCCTCCTGAACATAATGTCTCGGCTTGATGCTGATCGGGCAGAGCGGCCGGAAATGGGCTTCGGTGACGCCGCGATAATACATCGCCACGCCAAAGAACCCGGCGACACCGAACGTTTCGCAGGTCGGGTCCACCTCCTCAAGATGGCGGCGGAACGACTCCTCACGCTCATCAAGGCAGCAGACGACCTGAAACGTAACCCGGCCCTGCTGCCCGTTCGCCGACGACGGGATCACGCTCCCGTCCACTGGTCCTAACCTCCTGGCGTGGATCAAGAGGGCGTCAAGCGTCTGATTGCGATAGCCCCGTTCGTAGGCGTGGTGGTAGATCCGTCGCCGTTCGAGGCTGTCGAACGACTCGATCTCCTCGACCAGCCGCGACCATCCGGCTTTCGGCAGCCGGTGCAGGTCCGTCGGGCTCCATCCCCGGACCTGGGCGAGCTGGAACACGAGGTAGGCCCGCTGTTCGACGCCGACCCGCGGCGGTTGCGGAATCCGATGGCGGAGGACGGTCCTGAAGTCGCGCAGCTCGACCGTGCCGAGCAAGGCGTCCCGAGCGACATGACGCAAGGCCAACCGCTCCAGAATCAAACGGACAGCCAGATACTCCTGGAGCGTTCCCGCCGGGGCCGGACGGACGGCCCATTCCGCGTTTGACTCCATTTGCCAGATCATCCCGGCCCAGCCGCGCAACGCCAACAACGTCTCGGACAGATACTCCCCGCGCTCGGCGTCGGCGACGCCCAGCAGACGGAGTGATTCATCGATCGATTCCAACGGCGAGGCCGCCGACCGTTCCAGCCTGCCCAACTCCGTCGGCAGGTCGCGCAGCCAGGCGGCCACCCGCCTCTCGTCGCGGTACAGGGCCGCGAACGAGCGGAAGAACCCGGCCTCGCGATCGGGAAGCGGCCAGGCCGCGAACCCCTGGTCCAGGAAGGCGGCGCAGAACCGGATGAGCACCCCGTGGACCAGCAGGTCGGCGTCCTGACCCGTCGCCCTGAGCAACAGGTCGCGGTGGCGACGCGGGAGCGGGGCCCCCTCGGCGAACGGCGGTATCCCGTGGACCCCGTTGTGGCAGACCCGCCAGAGCACGTGCAAGGTGAACGATTCCCAGGTCCGATCGGTCCATCGCTCCATGGTCGAGGCGCCGAACTGAGCGATCAGCGCGGCGATGCCGTCGGCCCCGCGTGCCGGGGCCCTCGCCTGGCCGTCAAGGTAATCCCGTAAGATCCACTGGCGGGTCGGCTCGATCATCCGTTGCCGGACGTCGCGGGACGCCTCGTCCCGGAACCGGTGCAATGCGTCGGTCTCGGCGATCAGCCACCGCAACTCCGCATCGGTCCCCGGGCGGAGCGGATGCTCCAGCATGGCGAATCGAAGATGATAACGCGTCCCCATGAAGCCGAGCAGCCAATCCGCGTCTTCGCCAAGATCGTCGATCAGGACCGCGCTAAGATCCTTCGAAGCGATCCTCCCCCGGGCCGCCTCGCCCCGATAGAAATCCTCGGGCAAGTAGGGATGGCAACCGTAAATGCGAGCCCCTTGCTTCACGGCGTCGTCAAACGGCAAATCCTCAAGCGAATGCAGCGTGTTGTGATGCACGAAGACCGTGATCGGTCCCTGCGCCGGCAACCGATGCGTCGCGTGCTCGATGCAATGCTCGAGCTGGTCCACGGCTTCAAGTCCAGTCCGATCCTCCGGGATGTCCGCTTCGGCAGCTATGGAACGGTTCATGGAGGTTGGGTCGCTTACCGGTTAGGTTCCCCGGCCGGCGACGGTGGCTGACGGCCGTTCAAAGCTTAGAATGATCAAAAGTGCCCGAAGGCCGTCTCCACCCTGGTCCCGCCAATCAGTCATCAGCGATCAATCGAGAACGATTAGCCATGCTCGTCTCCGAATCGCCGCGACGTGGTCGCCGCGAGGCTGGAGGCCAGTTCGACGACCGCGATCCGTGCCTCGGCTTGCCGGAGCCGGTCGAGGATCGCCTGCCGCGAATCCTGGCTCTGCAAGGCGAGCCGGAACCGGGAATCCTTGAGGACGAACGAGAGCTTGGCCAACAAGTGCAAATGGGCCCGCGTCGTCGGGCTGATGATCGTGAACAACAACCGCACGGGCAGTCCGTCCAGGGCCCCATACGGAATGGGCTGTTCGAGGAAGCACAAGGAGATGGTCGGGCGGTCGATATGGAGCACGACGGGATTGCGTAGATGCGGAATCGCGATGCCGTCGCCGACCGCCGTCGTCGCCAAGGTCTCACGGGCCAGCAAGACCCGGAGCAGAAACTCGCGATCGACCTCTTCGGGAAGCCGCAGAAGCTGGACGACCTCGCGCAGCGCCGATTCCTTGTCGAGACCGGAGACGCGGTAGTAGACCCCGCCAGCTTCGAGCGCCTCCACCAGGGAAGGAACCGGCTGCCCCGCCGCCTCCGGTTCCGCGGCGATCTCGCTCGAGACATTCAGACGCCTCGACGTGGCCCACTCCAGCAGCTCGGCCCGGTTGAACCGATACTGATCCTGAACCTGATAGGCGGGAATCGACTGCTGCTTGATCCAGCGATAGATCGTCTTCTCCGACACGCTCAAGAGCCCGGCTGCATCGCGGACGGAGAGGTTCACAGCGTCGCAGTCCTTTCCGTTTCCTACCGCTCCGACTTCTGGAAATCCTGACCGTGGCTCAATCATTGCTCCATGAGACATCGCCCCAAGACCCGGCCCTACTAGGCCGAGGGAATCAGTCTCGACCCGGCCTTTGTCGTCGGCACCTCACGGCGTTCCACGGCGTCTCGCAAGATCGAAACAATCAAGGCGTTGAGTGAGGACTTCTCCTCCCGAGCGCGACTCGCCAGTTGCTCGTGACGAGACGGAGGCATCCGGATCTGGAAGTGGACGACGGTTTCAGGCATCTTGCACCTCTTGTCGGCGGCCCCGACCAGGGTTAAGGACACTCGGAAAATCATGGACAACGTGTGGCATTAGAGGACATTCTAACGAACAAGAGCCCTATTGTCAATCTCTGGACAAACGATGATCTGGTTTCTGTTCCCGATCAGGAGCATGGTTTATAGTCGATACTCGGATTCAAAAGTCGCCGTGAAGCCGGGCGGTGCCGGCGTTCGAACCAACCACCCAATTCATTGAAATCACCCGGGCTTACGAGAGACCATTCTGAAGGAGTTTCCGTCCCGTTCCCGCGATCCGGATCTCACGTGTTCTCAGCAACCTCAAACCGAAAGCACAACCGATGCGCCGACGCCTGTTCCTTCTTGTCCCCATGCTTGCCCTGGGAGCCGTCCTCGCCACAGCCCGGGCCGACGACTCCCCCAGCGCCCTGGAACGCGACCCCAAGGGCTGGACCGACCTTTTGGCTAAGGCCGGACCCGGCCTCAACGGTTGGACCAGGGGCCCCTTGCCCCCAGACAGCCCACTCAAACCCGAGTCCCCCTGGTCGCTCGATCAAGCCACGGGGAACCTCGTCTGCGAGGGTCAGGGCTACCACGAATGGCTGCGATGGGATCAGGAACTGGGCGACGCCGTCTTGCACGTCGAATGGCGGTTCACCCCGGTCGAGGGGAAAACCAAAGGGTACAACTCCGGCGTCTTCGTCCGCAACTCGGCCGACGCCAAGGTCTGGCACCAGGCCCAGACCGGTGGCGGAACCGGCGGCTTCCTCTTCGGCGACACCCCGGTCAATGGCGAGATCAAACGGATCAATCTCTCGAAAGAACTCAAAGACCAGCGCGTCAAGCCGGCGGGCGACTGGAACACCTATGAGATCACCTGCCAGGGCAAATCAATCTCGATCTGGACCAACGGCGCCTTGACCTGTGAATGGCAAGGCTGCGAGGCACCTAAAGGCTACGTCGGCCTGGAGGCCGAAGGTTACCGAATCGAGTTCCGCAACGTGAAGGTCAAGCCGCTCTGAGCCAGCAGGAACCAACCCACGTTATTGATTGATTCAATCAATAACGTGGAACATCTGGATCAATCACGGCCGACCAGACGTCAATGCCGCCGTCGAGGTTGGCCACGTCGCGCACCCCCTGCCCCGTCAGCCAATGGGCGACGGCCAGGGAGCGGACGCCGTGATGACAGTAAACCACCAGGGTCTTGCCTTCAGCCGCCGCGCGGACCTCAACGAGCCTGGTCGGAATCTCATTCATCGGAATGTGCAGATCGGTCGCCGTCGCAAACCCGCCGATCGCGCAAAAGGCGCGCTCCTCGGGTTCCCGAACGTCCAGCAAGGCAATCGGTTCGCCCTGATCCAGCCGCGCCTTCAAGCCTGCGGTCGTCAAGCGAACAACGCCGGCCTCGTTCACTGACATCAAGAACCTCTTTGGCTTTCAGACTCAATTAAAACAATAAAATAAATAGATTTAGTAACAGTAAATGGCTTTTGGAGTGACGCACGTCGAGACCAAGCGCGCCACTCCGGCAATCATCGACCATTAGACATCATCCGTCAGCCATCGCGTTTGGTTTCACTTTTTCACCGGGATGCCGAAATCTCCCAGGGTGCTCCGCCAGGCGGCGTGGACGTGGTTGGCCTCGTTCTGGGTGTTATTGAACTCGATCAGGAACGTCGGCCCTTGAACGGCGTAGGCGTGCCCCGCGGAGCGGTCAGGGGTGCCGAACCAGGCGAAATGGATTGAGTCTTGCCCGTCCTGGCCCGACTTGATAATCTCATTGAGCCAGGCGACGCCGACCGGCGCGGCCATGTCGGCGGCGTAGGTCTCGATCAGGGCCATGAGCATCTTCCGCTGATCCGGGTTGAGTTTCGAGGCGGCGATCCCCTGGGGCTTGACGGTTGGCAACGAGGTCGAGAGGCCGCCGGATTCTCCCTTGAAACTGGTGCTGCTGATGTCCTTGTCGGCCTTGTCGGCACAGATCGCGACCTTCTTCTGGTCGTCGTCGAGGGCCTGCAAGAGCCGCAAGGCCCGGTCTTCCAGGTCTCCAAGGGTCCGCAACCCCTTGCGGGGCCCCTGGCGAACCTCGGCGGGGTTG
>JBDTIR010000508.1:0-8894 GCA_039936275.1 Isosphaeraceae bacterium
GCCGGTTGTTGGGTTCGCTCGGCGCACCGGTCGTTGGGTTCGCTCGGCGCACCGGTCGTTGGGTTCGCTCGGCGCACCGGTTGTTGGGTTCGCTCGGCGCACCGGTCGTTGGGTTCGCTCGGCGCACCGGTCGTTGGGTTCGCTCGGCGCACCGGTCGTTGGGTTCGCTCGGCGCACCGGTTGTTAGGTTCGCTCGGCGCGGGAGCTTATTTTGCTCTGAGAGTCTTCATATTGGGTAGTCTAGGCGGCCTGCGAGCTACCGCCAAAAGGCGAGTCATTGCAAGCAATCGTGCTTCCCAACTTTCATGGGGTTGGGTGTCCCAAAGGTACATGGCAATTCGTTTGGCGCAGCGGGCAGAAAAGGGCCTCGCTTACGCGTCGGGTTTTGATGCCGGAAGATAGGGGCCTCGCTTACGCGTCGGGTTTTGATGCCGGAAGATAGGGGACCCTCGCTTACGCGTCGGGTTTTGATGCCGGAAGATAGGGGGCCCCTCGCTTACGTTTCCGGGATCGAAACCCGACGCGTGAGCGAGGATCTTCTTGGGAGTGAGCCGTGACGCCATCGCGACTGACAAAATGGCAGGTGGGTTGCTCTTTCATGGGGTTGGGTGTCCCAAAGGTACATGGCAATTCGCCCGGCTCGCCGGTCGCTGGGTTCGCTCGGCACCCACTGCCCACTCTCTTTCTGCCCACTGCCCACTGCCCACTGCCTACTGCCTACTGCCCACTGCCCACTGCCCACTGCCCACTGCCGCGTGCGGCAGGCGTATTGTGGACGGAATATTAGTAATTGCAATCCCTCATCCAAGCTGACTCGTTTGGCGGGGCTACAGGCTCATGCGAATTGTCAAGGAACGAAGGGACGCACACGGGTCCATCAAGAAGGATCGTCGATCGTGCTTCGAATTATCGTCAACAAGGTAGAGATTGCGCGGATGGGGCTTCGGACAAGAAGGTGCGCCAACCGATTCTGGCAGATCAGCCGAGGACGGCTAGGCTACACCAGCCCTTGTGGGACAGCCGCCCTCGGCTGTCTCGAATCCGTTAGCGCGCCCTTGCGAACCCATTCCCATTCGGATGATTTGACCAACGCGGGCAACCTGAATACGATGGTGGCTTGCTCTGCTTCGTGAATTTGAATTCGGAACGCGATGATTGACCGGCTGCCGGAGGTTGCAATCGCCATGACGCAGATCGAACAGGCTCGCCGAGGGACCATCACCCCGGAAATGCACTTTGTCGCCAGCCGAGAGCGGCTCGAACCGGAACTCGTTCGGGCCGAGGTGGCTCGGGGTCGGATGGTGATCCCGGCCAACACCATGCACCTGCGGCAAGGCCTGGAGCCGATGGCCATCGGCATCAAGGCCACTTGCAAGATCAACGCCAACATCGGTAACTCGGCCGTCACCAGCGATGTTGACAACGAACTTGAAAAGCTTCAGACCGCCATCAAGCTCGGCGCCGATACGGTGATGGACCTCTCCACCGGCGGCAATATCGACGCGATCCGCCAGGCGATCATCGCCGCCAGCCCGGTTCCCATCGGCACCGTGCCGATGTACCAGGCCGTGCAAAAGGTCAAGTCGGTTGAAGACCTGACCGAGCAAGACTTCCTCGACATGGTCGAGCACCAGGCCAGGCAAGGGGTCGATTACATGACCCTCCACGCCGGCATTCTGCGCGACTATATCCCCCTGACCGCTCATCGGATCACCGGCATTGTCTCACGAGGCGGGGCCCTGATGGCCCAGTGGATGATCGCCCATAACAAGGAAAATCCGCTCTACACCCAGTTCGACGCCCTTTGCGAAATCATGCGCCAGTACGACGTCACCTGGAGCCTGGGCGACAGCCTCCGCCCCGGTTCGATCGCCGATGCGTCCGACGCCGCGCAGTTCGCCGAACTCAAGACCCTGGGCGAACTGACCCGACGCGGCCGAGAGCTGGGCTGCCAGGTCATGGTCGAAGGCCCCGGCCACGTGCCAATGGACCAGATCGCCATGAACATGGAGAAGCAGGCCGTCGAGTGCGACGAGGCCCCGTTCTACGTGCTCGGCCCCCTGGTCACAGATATTGCGCCTGGATATGACCACATCACATCGGCCATCGGCGCCGCCCTGGCCGGCTGGCACGGGGCGAGCATGCTTTGCTACGTCACCCCCAAGGAGCATCTTGGCTTGCCGGAGGTTGAGGACGTGCGTCAAGGGGTGATCGCCTACAAGATCGCCGCGCACGCCGCGGACCTTGCCCGCCACCGCCCGGGGGCCCGCGACCGTGACGACGCCCTCAGCAGGGCTCGCTACTCCTTCGACTGGGAAGAGCAATTCCGGCTCTCGCTCGACCCCGAGACCGCCCGCAGGATGCATGACGAAACCCTGCCCCAGGACGCCTTCAAGACCGCCGCCTTCTGCTCCATGTGCGGCCCCAAGTTCTGCTCAATGCGGATCAGCGAAGACCTGCGCAAGCACGCCGCCGCCGCGGCCGGCCTGGTGCAAGTCGACCTGGAGATGGTCGCTGCGGTCGATTGACGAGAGGAACATCGGGAACATTTGAATCGAGGAAACAAGGGCCAGGTCGTTCCGAAACCGGGTCGGCGACCTGGCCCGCCAGTTCAAGAGACCTTCTTGTATGCGATTCTCGATCGGGCGGTCTCGGTCAACGCCCGAGGCGCAACAGCTTTTGCCGTTCGCGGCGCGAGCCAGGCGGCTGGACCTTGGGTTTCGACGGGGGATCATCGCCGCGACGGTCTTGGTGGTGCTGGCGACGGTGGGCGGAACGCGGGTGGGCCGGTACACGGCGGTCTCGCTCGCCAGCCGCGCTCGCCTGGCGGCGCCGCGGTTGATCGGCCTGGAACCGCCTCGTGAACAGATTGACGCGCTCTGGAACGTCAAGCGCGAGCGGTCAATGGAGCAAGCCCGCGCGGCCTTGACCCGGTTTATGCGAGGGACGACCCCCGAACTGCGAACGCTGTTCGACCTGACCGGCATGGACCCGGCGCACGGCCTGATCCGCTGGGGGCGGGGCGATCTGACGTTCTTGCTGTCCTCGAAAGTCTTCGAGGCCGACGATCACGGTCGGTCGTTCCGGTTGCGGCCGAACACGCGATCGGTCTGGCTCCGGCAGATCACGATGCGCGACGGCCCGTTCAGCCTCTTGATGGTACCCGACACGCCCGAGATCCGCGAGTCCGCAAAGGCGGCCGGCGGGATCGTGGACCTTGGCTCGATCACGACGACCAACTCCTGGGGCTGCCGGGGGCCCGAGCCCGACCTCGACGCCTCAATGCGCGGAATTGTACTGGGCGACTCGTTCATGCAAGGCATGTTCGTCGGCGATGATGACGCGCCTCCGCTTCGCCTTCAGCACGAGTTGGCCAAGGCCCGGGGAGTTTCCGTGTCGATTCTGAACACCGGACATATCAGTTATTCCCCTGAGCAATATTATTATTCATTGTTGGAATTTGGTGATCGGTTCCGCCCCCGGTTCGTGGTCGTGAGCGTCTGCCCCAATGACTTCGGTGATGAGTGGGAGGTTCTGGCAGGGCGAGGCGACGACTGGGACGAGGCCGATTACTGGCTCGGCCAGATCGTGCTCTGGTGCCGAGGGCGGAACCTCCCTTGCGTGCTCGTGCCGGTCCCTTGTGAGCCGCAAATCCGGGGGAGCCGCAAGGACGGCTTTTACCCTGGCCGGGTGTGCAACCTCTTCCAGGGCGGGTCCACGTCTTATTGTGATCCGCTCGATATGTTCATCAACGAACACTTGACGTTGGTCCGTGAGGCACGGCGGCGGGGTCAGAGCGTGGGTAGGAGCCCTTTATTCAATGGGAGGATTTCCGACGGCCATTTTTCCGCGAACGGGGCGGAGCTCTGGGGTCAAATTGTGGCCAGGCGGGTCGCCCTGCTGATTTCAAGCGACCGGGAAGCTGGTCGAGGCGTCAAGGCAGCAAGGCCATAAGCGCCGGGGCGTCGAGGCGAGGGATGAGCTTGTGGGCCTTGCCCAGGGCTTCGGCCGGGCTGTGTTCGTGCGGCACGCCGACGACGAAGGCGCCCGAGGTCCGCGCAGCGGTCGTTCCGGCCGGGCTGTCTTCCAGGACCAGGAGCGCCCCGGGATCGAGTCCGAACCGCTCGGCGGCCTTCTGGTAGATCTCGGGATCGGGTTTGCTGCGCGTCACGTCTTCGGCGGTCAGAAGGAACTGGAACCGATCGATCAGTTTGTGTCGGGTCAAGATTCCTTCGGCAAAGGCCCGGCGCGACGAGGTGGCGACGGCGATCGGGTAGCGCCGGTCGGCGAGATGGTCGAGCAAGGTGAACAGGCCAGGGGTTGGATGAACGGCCTCGTCGAGCAGGTCGTTAAATCGGCCGCGCGCTTCGAGCATCAAGGCGTCAACTGATTCGTCCAGACCGGCCATCGTCTTGAATGCCAGGCCGGCGACCGGGGCCTGTCTGCCGATCATCTGGGCCATGATTTCTTTCGTGAACACCTTGCCCCGTTCCTCGAGCATCTCGGCGGCCACGCGGAAGAAGAGTGCCTCGGTGTCAAACATCAGGCCGTCCAGGTCAAAAGCGACGGCTTGAATCGTTGGTGAATTCATTGGAGTTGACCAATCATCATGATTTTGAATGCTAAACAGAGATCACCTGGAATTTTCTCCGTCCTCGCACGCTGTCGGGAAAGAGTGATTCTTGATCGAGCGTTCCTGAGTCGTTCAGCGGGATCGGTGCAAAGTCGGTCTCGAAGACCAGGGCGGGATTCGCCTCGACCTCGGCGGCCAAGGGGGGGGTGATCCAGAACGTGGCCAGTTCAAGCGTGTTGGCGATCAAGGCCATGCGGGCCTCTGACCAATCAATGCGCCAGCAGGTGTCAAGGCATGCGGTAAGCACGTCGCGATCGCTGGGCAATGACAGCGGGACTCGGGCGCGGGTCAGGAAGTTGCTGGTTAATGCGTTGACGTGAGTCGCCTTCGGGTCGATCCTTTGAACGACTCGGGTGGTGGTCAGGTCGGCCAGACCGATTCCGTTGGCGTTGCCTCGGGTCTCGGCGGACAGGTCGAGCACGGCCAGGCGGGTGACGATCGGCCTGGGCAGGTCGGGCATGGTCTCGACCCGCTGCCGGCCGATGACGTTCGGGTCGAGCCCGGTCCCGCTGTAATTCTTGCCCAGTTCGCCGACGATCAGGATATCGAGCTGGTCGAACGGCAGGCGGCCCATCAAGGCGCGGGCCTCGTTGAGTAGCGTTGGTTCGACGTTCAGGATCTCCTCCGGCTCGATCCCGACCACGCGGGCCGTGCGCTCCCGGGCGTTCTCCAGCAGGGCGACGCCCAGAGCGACCGGGGTTTCCGCCAGCAGCCGGGCCCCGACTTCCGGCAAGAGCGTGACCAGGCCGGGCAGGCCGAGCTTGTGCACCTGCGCGGCCCCTTCATGCTTGCCCAGGCCGATCGCGAGCATCTTGAGCAAGCCGCTTTCATAACGTCCGGTGAACGACGTATGCGGCTTGATTCGATTGAGCAAGACGATCCCATCAGATTCGTAGGCATTTTTATCAAAGTGAATCGGTAAGCCGACGCTGTTGAGGCCCAGCGTGACGGTGTCCATCTCGGCCTGGATCGGGCAACCGACCGCGGCCTCGGTCACGCCGAACCCGGCCAGGAGGGCGCGTTGCCCGTCGGCGTTGCCGCCGCCGTGACTGCCCATCGCCGCGACGATGAACGGCCGGAAGCCGAGTCCTTTGAGGGTGGCGACGGCGGCCTTCGCGATCTGGTCGATCCCGGCGATCCCACGACTGCCGACGGTCAAGGCGACCGATCCGCCTGGTCGGATGCGGCCTTTGATCTTGCTGGCGCGAATGGCCCCGGCGACGGCTTCAGCCACGTCGGCGACTTCGGGTTGATCGAAGGTCTGGCGAACTCGGGCGATCGGGGGCAAAGTCATCGTTTGGGGGCGCTCGGCGCGAGAGGGTTGGTTCGGGTCCATCCTGGTCCGTTCGGTGATACCGTCACCGCCCCCTGGACGTCAATGGCCCTTGGCGTCTCGTCGGCTACAGGTGAAATACTTCATCAGAGAATCTCATGCGAATTTTGATTTCACCAGGCCTCTGTTGACGTGAGAATTGTTTACTCCGTTCGGGTTGAGGACGCCGCCTTGGATTCGGGGCCGCGCGACGGGGCATGGGCGCCCGCCGTTGCTGGAATTCGCGGGCGAACTGGTTGAACATCTCGTCGGCGTCCTGGTCGAAACCCATCGGCATCCGGCGGAGCATCTCGTTCATCATCCGGCGTTGCATGGCGATTTGAGCATCCAGGAATTGCTCGATCTCACGATGCCGATTGGCCAGATCGCCTCGAGGGCCAACATGGTCGGGCGACTCGCGGGCGAGGCGTTCGGCCTCTTGCTTCTTGAGCGTTTCGAGCCTGGCAATCTCGGCCTGCTTGCGTTCAGCCTCGCGGCGAATGTCGTCCCAGGAGTCATTGGTTTTCTTGGCGTCCGAAGGAGGTTCGGAAGCCGGTTCGGTCGTCTCGGCGAGGTTTTCGACGGGTGTGGGTTTCGATTCGGCCGGCTCGGGGGTTTTGGCGACGAGTTTGGGCGGTTCGGGAGTTTCAAGGGGCGGCTCGGGCTGGACCTTGGGAACGGCGGCGAGGGCGGCGGTCAAGGGCGCGGCGGCCTTGGCGCTTCGCCAATGGTTCCAGGCCGAACGGTTCCAGGCCCAGTCGGGCGAGAGCAGGCGGTACGTGAGCACAGGCAGGGCGACCGCGATGATCAGCAACGGAGGGAGTAGTCCGAGCCGATTTCGAAGCGAACGGCGCGGGACCACGATCAAAGGGGGTGTGTCCAGGTCCGGCCGACCTTCGAGACCGGCTGGGGGTTCAGACTCAAGCGGCTGCGTCATTCCAAGGTTCCTCCCGCCGGTTTGCCGATCTCGCATGGATCTGCCGACCAAATCGATCCATTTTATTCTATTCACGGCGAGGCGGGTCGGGGCAACCGGCGTCGGGGATGTTTCGATTTTTTCTCAAAAATGGGCGGTGGATGCCGGCGCATCCACGCCCAAACGCCGATCAGTGAGCGGCGGTCTCTACCGCGACCATCGGCGCGAACCGTTCCGCGTTCGATTCGGCTCTCGCCAGGGCCCAGAGAGCCAGAACGGCCAAGGCGGCGATGTTGGCGAACAGCAGCGGGGCGAAGATCGGCGCACCGTAGAGGAACTGCTCCCAGAGGCTCCCCATCGGGCTCGCCAGGTTGCCCACGCCATGGAATAGGAACCCGAGCACGCCGACGACCGTTTGCACGCCCATCACCGCTCCGCAGAACCAGAGCAAGGGGCGATTGTCGGAAATCAAAAGCACCGCCAGCAAGGCCCCGACCCCCAGGGCGGCCGAGCCCACGCCGATCCACTCCGCAGGGTGAAAGAAGCCGTTTTGTGCGTGATCAGCCAGGGCAAGTACGAAGTTCCCCACGAACCCGCCCAGGGCTAGAAGCACCACCCAGCGCGCCCATTCGACGGTCTCCGCCTTGACCATCCGGTTCAGCAGGATCAAGAGCCCCAACCCCGCGTAGGCCAAAGGGGCGGCGAACGGAGCGGTGTAGACCAGATTCTTGAGCGTCAAGTCGCGGAAGAACTGGCTCTCCAGGTGGAGCAAGAGCCCCGCCACGCCGACTGCGATCGACGTCCAGCCCACGGCGATTCCCAGGCCGCGTGCCCAACAACGACGGCCGACCGCTCCGGCCAAAGGGGGCGCAACGCTCCCCCCAAGGGCCATCGCCGCCAGCAAGAGGAACGGCGAGACCGCCGAGAACACCAAGGGGACCCACTCCGCCGGATGCGCGAATTTGTTAATCGAATGAGCGATATAAATATCTACTGCCAGGAAGCCGAGGTTAGCCACGATGAACAATTCGACCGCCGTCAAGGGGTCAATCCAGCGCACGAGCTCAAGGGGTTTTGGTCTGGCCATCGCGGTCACGCTCCTTACGCAGTTGGCCGGCCAGGTGTTTGATCTCGGTCAGCTTGGCGGTCAGTTCATAGAAGCCGTGCCACTGCACGAAGTCGGCCCCTCCCATGAACGCGCCGTGCTTGGCGGTTCGGCCGTAATAATGCCAGAGGTCGAAGGCGACGAACTCGATCGGCTCGTCGAACGGCTCAGGGGTGAGCAGATTTTCGGCGCGCAGCTCCTTCATCACGGCGTCGGCTTTCTGGACCAGGTCGTTGGTCGAGCCGATGACTTCCTCGGCCTCCTTGTAGAACTGTTCGATCCGGTTGGTTGTGTGGCACTTCAAACAGATTTCTTTCATGTTCGCCTGTCCGAGTGCGTAATTCGGCCGCTTTTCCGAGACGTCCTGGAAGAGCCAGTATGACAGGCGTTCGGTGGTGTCGTGGGTGACTTTCTGCCCCTCCAGGCCGCTCATGTGGCAGGTGGCGCAGGTGGGAACCGGCATGTCGGCGGTCGTCAACGACTTGGGCCGGGCGTTCAGGTTCATATGAGCGCGCTGGGCGTTGAACAGGACGCCGTGCTTGGATTCGTGATAGATTTCGATTTGCGAATGGTCGGGGCCCATGTGGCACTGGCCGCAGGTCTCGGGCGTGCGCGCCAGCTCGACCGACGCGGCGTGCCTGGCGTGGCAGGCCGTGCAAGAACCGATCGAGCCGTCGGCGTTGGGTCGTCCGACCTCGTGACATTTCATGCAGCCGACGCTGGTCGCCGTCTCACCGACGAGCTTGGCCATGGGGTGGGCCGGTCGGGCGACGGCCCCCTTATGGTAGCGTTCGCCGAAGGCGATCTGTTCGGCGGTGAAGGCTCCCTCGCCCGCCACCGACGCCCAGGCCGGTGCGGCGTGGCGGCTGCGGAGGTATTGCTGGTATTCGGTCTCGTGGCACTGCCGGCAGTTGGCTGCCGTGACCTT
>JBDTIR010000509.1:0-5010 GCA_039936275.1 Isosphaeraceae bacterium
AAAGCCTGTCTCGTCAACGCGGCCAGTGTCTCACCGTAGTCTCGCCCTGAGGCACGCAGGGCTCTGGCCCAGCCGGCGGAGGGGTCAAGGTCGGGGTTCGGGTTGACTTCCAGGATCATTGTCTGGCCGTCGGCGCCGAGCCGGAAATCAACCCTGGCGACGTCTCGGCAACCGGTCGCCTCGAACGCATCGACGGCGAGTTGACCGAGTCGAGCGGCCAGGGATGATTCGACCACGGCCGGACACTGCACGGGGGTGGCGGCGTCCTCGATCGAACCGGCCGCCCACTTGGCGGCGTAGGTCAAAATTGGCCAATGGCCTGCTTGGGGCTCGAAGACGATCTCGGCAATCGGCAAGGGGGTCGCCTTGGGCAGGGCGACGACCCCGACGTTGTATTCCGGACCTGGCAAATAGGTTTCAACCAACGCACGACCGCCGTGGTGCTGGCGTACCTTGGCCACCTGCTCGGCCAGGGCACCGGGCTCATGGACGACGCTCCCTTGGTCGATACCCAGGCTGCCGTCTTCGGACTCCGGCTTCACGATGACCGTTCCCGGCCAAGGAGTAATCCGCGGGTCGTCTTCGAGGCCGAACACCCAGGCCCGCGCCGAAGGGAGACCGGAACCGAGCAAGAGCGCCTTGGTTCGTGCTTTCTGGCGGCAGAGTCCTTGCGCCTCTGGAGGGCAGCCGGTGTAGGGCAAATTCAGTAATTCCAGCAAGGACGTGATCCAGGCTTCGCCGCCGCTCTGGCCTCCGAAACCTTCGATCAGGTTGAAGACAACGTCCGGTTTCTTGTTCGTCAAGCTCCGGACGAGCCGGTTCACTGGCGAACGCGCGGCCAGAGGGAACGCCTTGAATCCGTGGTTTCGCAATTCCAGGACAACCGCTCGCGCCGCAGCGACCACGCCGGCCTCGGAGGCGAAATCCGGGTGGTCTGGCGACAAGGTCGGGGCATTGTAGAGCACCGCCACGCGCGGGCGACGCCGGCTCAAAATGCCACCGGTTCCGCTGGGAGCAAGGCGACTCGGGTCAGGGATTCATGGAGAATCCGCCTGATCAGATCGTTGTGAGACGTCCCGTGCCCTTTGGCCAAAATCACAAGATCACCCGTCACCGGCGACAAGCCGGGCAGGGGGTTGGCCTCGATAAAATAGGGGACGCCGTCGCGGACCCGGAAATCAATCCGGGCCAGATCCAGGCAACCCAATGCCTCAAAAGCGCCCAGCGCGGCGGTCTTGATCCGGTCAATGACCGATTCCGGCAACCGCGCGGGGGCTTCGTAGCGAACGAGCCGCTGCCAGTCTCGTTTGACGTCCAGGGAATAGACGAACCGCTCGGTTGGTTCCCTGGGCAGGATCCGCATGATCCCCAGAACTTCGGCCGCAGGGCCGTTGCCGAGCACGCCCACCGTCACCTCGTCGCCGTCGATGAATTCCTCGATCAAGATCGGTTGATGGTAATCGCGGGCCAGGCGGTCGAAGAGATTGACGGCCTCATCGACGGTTTCGACGAGACCGCCGGCACGAATGCCTTTGCTTGACCCTTCGAACGCCGGTTTTAAGATCAACGGATATTGAAACCAATCGAAATCAAAGACCTGCGTCAGGAGCCTGTCGAGGCCCGTGCGCGAGGTTTCCGGACCCAGTGTGAGACCTTTGGGGACGTGGAAGTCCGGAAGGTCCTGCACGAGCCGCTTGGCGACGGGCTTATCCAGGGTGGCCGCCAGGGTCAGGGGGTCCGAGCCGGAATAGGGGATGCTCAAAAGCTCGCAGACGGCGGGCACCCGAGACTCGCGGTTACGGCTCGCGCCTTCGCCTTCGGCCATATTGAACACGAAGTCGGGCGGATCGGCGCTGACCTTCGCGAGGAAAGGGCGGCCGTCGCCGAGCAAGAGGACGTCGTGACCATCGCCGCGAATCACCTCGGCGATGGCGTCAATGGTTTCCGACGTGTCGAATTCCTCATCAAGGTCGTCAGGACCGTCGAGGCGGCCCTGATCGTCTGGCTTGAGGCTGTAGGCAATGCCGATCCTCAATGCGCCGGTCCTCCCTGGCCGTTACCGTTGCCATTGGATTTGCCGTTGCCGTTGCCGTTGGATTTGCCGTTGCCATTACTGTGGCCGTTGGAGTGTCCTTTACGGACGTTCTCGGGGTCGAGCAACGGGGGAAGGGCCTTGCGCCGAGCGAACCGGGGGTTGTCGCGAGGGATGAGGGCTTCGGCCTGCCCGGAGAGCAAGGCGCTGACCCCCTGGGTCTCGACCGGGGGTTGTTCGGCGGCGGGAGCGCCGTTGGGATTGTATCGGACCAAGATCCCTTCATAATTGCGCAAAACCACCGCGTCATCGGAGGCCGAGACGAGATAGTTGGGCATGATCGGGATCTTGCCGCCGCCGCGAGGGGCGTCCACCACATAGGTTGGAATGCCGAGCCCGGACATATGCCCGCGCAATCCTTCGATGATCTCCATCCCTTTCCAGATCGAGGTGCGGAAGTGACCCGCGCCTGTCACCGGGTCGCAGTGGAAGAGGAGATAGGGGCGGACCTTGATCCGCAAGAGTGCGCGGCAGAGGTCGCGCTGGGCGGCCAGGGAATCGTTGACGCCCTTCAAGAGCACGGCGTGGTTGTTCAGCGGCAAGCCCGCCATGCGCAGGCGTTTCGCGGCTTTGGCGGCCTCGGGCGTGACCTCGCGGACGTGGTTGAAGTGGGTCTGGATCCAGACCTTGTCCGACCTTCCCAAGGTGGCGATCAAGTCGTCGTCGTCGAGCCGTTGCGGCAAAGTGACCGGCACCCTGGTGCCGACCCGGATCACGTCCACGTGCGGGATCGCGGCGAGGTTGTCGAGGAAGAAGGCGAGCTTCTCCAGGGGGAGCGACAAGGGGTCGCCGCCGGAGACGATGACGTCGCGGACCTCGGGATGATCGCGCACGTATTCAATCATACGTTCATCGTCGCGAGAGACTGCGTCCCAGCCGCCGCGTTTCATGGTCGCGCGTTTGCGGGTGCAGAACCGGCAATACATCGTGCAAACGTGGGTCGTGACCAGCAAGGCGCGGTCCGGGTAGCGATGGGTCAGGCCGGGGACTGGCGAGTCCTTGTCTTCGTCGAGCGGGTCGTCCTCGCCGTCGTGACCTTCGGCGCCGGCCAGTTCATGAGTCGAGGGGATCGACTGGAGCCGGATCGGGTCGAGGGGATCGAACGGGTCGATCAGGGAAAAGTAATAAGGAGCGATCGCCGTTTTATACTGCGCTTGGAGAAGGTCAAGCGCGCGGCGGTCGTCGACCGAGAGCGGCAGCAGCTCGGCCAGTTGTTTCGGTGTGCGGATCGCGTGCTGAGACTGCCAGCGCCAGTCGTTCCAGTCGTGGTCAGGCACATCGGCCCAGACGGGATGTCGGTGAGACGGTTCCCGAAAACTGGGAGGCTCGTCGTCAAGGGATCGCTCATTGGCGTCCGGATTGACGACGAGCGGGGTCGGCGCGGATGAGGACTCGCTCATCGTGTCAAAGACCCTTCGAATCGGAGAGGCGAGACCGGGACGACAGTCCTGGTCTCGAGTAGCCTTGTTGGATTCTAAGACTTCCCATCGACTTGACAAGATCAACCGGCCATCGAAATCCGATCTATTTGGTCGCGCCGGTTTCTTCGACCATTCCATCCCTCACAAGGCCCCAATTGACCCCCTTGTTCCGGTGCTGGATAATTCGCGAGTCCGCCACCAAAATGCCGCACCCGAGACGAGGAAACGACCATGACACCCAGTCAGAGCCGACGCCGATTCCTGGGGGCGGGTGTTGGCGTTCTCGCCCTGTCCCGTTTGAAAACCGGCCTCGGCGCGATCTTGACCGCCGACGACGGCCAAGGGCCGGACCGGAACGCCTTGATCGGCGGCATCGAGCGGAGCCTGATCTTCTCCGGCCGTCATGGAGGCGTCTCCTGGTTCCATCCCCGCGCCTGCGTGATCCTCTCGCCCGACGGTCCCGAGCTTTTGATGACGCTCCAGAAGATTAGCGGCTCGGACGTGTTCGGCCCGGTCCACTGGACAACGTCCAAAGACCCGGGGCGGACCTGGACCGACCCTCAGCCGATTCCTGGCCTGGGCCGCCGATCCCTTGGCGACGCCTGGGAAGTGGGCGTCTGCGACGTCGTGCCCGAGTACCACGCCCCGACCAAGACGGTCCTGGCCGTTGGCCACAACGTTTATTACAAGAACGACGTCCTGGCCCGCCCCCAGCGGCAGCGCTGGCCCGTCTTCGTGGTCCGGTCCCCCGACGGACATTGGTCAGAGCCGAAGCGACTCGAATGGGATGATCCCCGAGGGTCAGAGATCTACACCTGCGGCTGCTCACAACGAGTGACCCAACCAAACGGCGACGTCGTGGTTCCCTTGTCGTTCGGCTCAAAGGGAAAGGCCGACCGCTCGGTCACCACGGTCATCTGCGGCTTCGACGGCTCAGACCTTCGCGTCAAGGAGGCTGGAACTGAGTTAACCAACCGATCCGGCCGCGGTCTGCTCGAACCGTCCCTGTGCGTGCTCGACTGCCGCACTTACCTGACGATTCGTGCTGAAGACGGTCGTGGGTATGTCTCGGTCAGCGACGACGGTCTCGCCTGGAAGCCTCCCCTCGCCTGGGCCTGGGACGACGGCGAACCCCTGTCCATGTCCACCACTCAGCAACACTGGTTGATCCATTCCGACGCCCTGTTTCTGGTCTACACCCGCAAGGCCGCAGAGAACGCCGACGTGATGCGTTGGCGAGCCCCCCTCTATCTGGCCGAAGTGGACCGCGACGCCCTTCGGCTGATCCGTTCCAGCGAGCGAGTCGTTCTCCCCATGCTCGGTGCGGACGCTGGACCGAAGCACGTGGCCTTGATGGGCAACTTCCACACCACCGCCGTGACCCCCGAGGAGTCCTGGGTAACGGTGGGCGAGCACCGACCTCACGACGCCTGGCGCGGCGACACGCTTCTGGCCCGCATCCGCTGGAACCAGCCGAACCGCCTGGCCCCTCGTCCA
>JBDTIR010000510.1:0-5464 GCA_039936275.1 Isosphaeraceae bacterium
GCTCCAGGGTCCGCCGCAACAGCACCTGATACAAACCAACAACCTTCGAGACCGACCCCGCAGCCCGCTCCGCATTGGTGACCGACTCATTCCCCATGCACCGCCCCCCTCCGTTCAGAACCATACGCCCTATTGCGTCTTGGTCCCATCGTCCACCTCCTTGTTGGCGGCCAGATCGTCCCCGGGATGCTCCGAATGAGAACCGTCGAATGGAAACGGGTGGGTCTGTCGAACGCACCGATAAAACCGAATCCGACGAACCGGACGGCCCGAACGGACCACCTCGAAGTTGCCCAGATAATCGATGCGCTCAAACCACCGGTCAAACATGTCCGGCTCGGTTGTTGTGTCGTTGACGACGACGAGCAGTCCGTCGTGTCCGACCCATTGGTCAGGCCGGCTCCAGTTGGCGAACCCGTGGGCCCTTCTTGGATTGTAGCAGAGCACAGGAACCCGGTTCGCCGTGGCGAAGGCCAGGTGGCCGCTATGATACCACTTGCTCGTGAACAAGAACGTCCCCGGTTGGTTCATCAGGCCTCGGCGCTCGATCTCCAGGCTGACCTGGTTCCAGCCGTAAGTGTCGATCGTCGGATCATTGCTGGCGATTCCTGGAACGACCCCCCAACGGGCCTGCACCGCGAACCCCGAGACCACGACCACCGGCACGACCGCCAGAATCACCAAGCGACGTCGCAACCGGGCCGACCGCTCGCCCCAGAGCGCCGACCAGTCGCGCCCGAGCATCGGCACAACCGACAGAAAGGCCACCAGGGTCCAGTGCGGCAAGACCGGCCGACCGATTGAGATCACTAGAAACACCGCCAAGGGCGGAATCGCCTGGCAAAGCAAGAACCGCTCGGGCGGAGAGGCGCCGTCGAGCAAGCGGCGGCCACCCCGGACCAAGACCCCCACCAGGAAGACCCAGACCCAGGGGAGCAGGTAGAGCGCCTGGCCCACAACAAACCACGCCAAGGCGTCCGGCCGGAACCGCAAACCCTCCACCGCCCTGCCGCCTTGAAACGCGAACGAGGCCCACCCATTGGCCGCGTTCCAGCCAATCACCGGCGAGAACCCGACCAGACCAAGTACCAAAGCCAAATACGGCCCGGGCTTCCGCAACCAAGACCGCGCCGAAGGTTCCAGCACCAGGTACAGGAACGCCCCAGCCGGCAAAAAAACCGCCTGATACTTGCTCAGCAAGGCCCCGGCCCAGGCCAGGCCCACACCAATCCAAGGGCTCAGCCGCCCTGGAGACGCCAGGGCCACGGCCATCCGGTCAAGCGTCAAGAGCCAGAAAAAGACCAGCGGGCCGTCCGGTAAGGCAAACGTCGAAGCCGCCGCGCCATAATAAGCCGTCGCGTTCAGGACGAAGGCCGCTATCACGCCCGCCCTCGCTCCAAAGAACCGCGAGGTCAACCGCGCCATCAAAAACGTCGAGCCCGCGAACAGGCCGATAAACCCCAAGCGTAGCGACAGGGCCGACACCTGGCCCCCAGCCAAAGTCAGGCCCACCTGCTCCACCAAGGCCATCATCGGCGGGTGGTCGTAGTAGCTCCAGTCGCGATGGACCGTGAATAGATAATGATAGGCTTCATCATTGCCTGGTCCCAGGCATGCGGCCCAGGCCAGATGAAGCAACGTCGAGCTGGCGATCAACGCCCAGAGTGCGTGGCGAGCCGTCATCCCTGACTCCCTCTCTCGAACCGTTTGGTGTCAAACTCCCAGAAGCAAGGACGTCAAGGGCCTCCCGCCCCGGCCAACACGTCCCCAAGGCAAATCATACCGTCTCGCCTGGTTTTGGCGACGGCACTTGAAGCCAAAGCCCGAACCGGGCCGAAACAACCAGGAAAAGGGCGTCGTCCGTTTGACCGACCTTGTCGGAACTGGAGGCCCTTGATACGATCCGCGACCCGTGTCGGGATCATTCCGATCCGTGCATCGTACCGAGTCCCTGGAGTCGTCGCAACCATGAATCGTCGAAGGCTTTGGGTCCGTGGACTGCTCCTGACGGGTCTTCTGGTCCTGGTCGGCGAGCAGACCTGGCGGCATGGGCAAGATTACATCTTCGCCCAGAAGATCGTGGAAGTGGAACCGGGCAAACTCTACCGGGGGGCCTGGCAGCACGACTGGCCCATGCGCCGCTTGGTGCGCGACGTCCACATCAAGACGGTCGTCGCCCTGGCCCATCCCCCCGAGAGCCCCCTGGTTGCCCAAGAGAAGGCCCTCGCCCGGGAACTCGGGGTCCATTGGCTGCACATCCCCATTGTCGAGGCCAGCGTGGGCGGCGAACAGAGGACCGTGCTCCGCTCTCTGGAGCGGGCGGCCGACGTTCTGGCCGATCCGGCGAACCAGCCGGTCTACTTCCACTGCCATCACGGCCTGAATCGGGTCTCGATGGTCCAGATGGCCTATCGCATGCTCCATTGTGGCTGGTCGTTGGATCAAGCGACCGAGGAAATCGCCCACACCCCCATGGGCCTCGTCGAGGTCCGTCACGGGGTCGATTATCGCTACATGAAGAACTTCTATAACCAGTGCGTCGTGCCTCGCCGATTGGCCGCCGGATCGGCTCACTCGAAAACCTCTCGATAGGTACCCGGCCGTCGTCGTTGGCGTTCAAGGTGATGGGCTCCAGGGAGCATGGTGACCGAATCGAGGTTGCGCCGCTTGGTCGGGAAGACGGAACGGGATTGAGGGTCAAGATTCGGTCGATGGCGAGTAAATGCAATGGTGTTATCGACTTGGGTCATTGGGTTCGTTTCGTAACGGCCCCCGTTGCTGTCTTGGTCCACTCGATTCGGCTCTTGGTCCCCTTTGTACGCCGCAGGCTCAGGGGCCGCGAGGCGGCGTCGATCATGGGTTGATTCGCTCCGTCCCCTTATCTCCTCCCCCTTTGCCTGACCCCTAGCTAATTGTCGGGCACAGCATGTGTGATCTTGCCGGCAATGTCGAAGAACCTCATCTTGAACTTACCCTTCTCAGTTCTATACAAACCATCATTATTGCCGATGGTCATCCTGGGCTTTTCGTTCTGGTCAAAGTAGGCAGTATACGGAGATCCATTGCGACCCGCATATTGGAGAATCCGCATAAGCCCGCTCTGGTCACTCAGCCTAATCGAAGACCAACTCGGCTCTCGATTCATGACGCTCATGCTCAGACGATCTTTACCATCGTTATCGTAGTATGTCATTCCAGATTCCACGTCGTTCTCAGAAATACCGATCGACATGGCGATCGAGTCTTTGCTGTTCATAATATAGAGATGCGAGTCGCCATTGGACTGCACGGAACTTGTCATTCTTACCTGGCTGTTTTTATCAAAAAGAGAGATGTACGGAGAACCGTCACGCTTCAAGAGAAGGACGAGTCGACATTTCTCTCGTTGATCGAAGAGCGTCAAGGCGGGTGATCCATCGGTGCCTTCGTCCATCAGAATGGTCCTCTTGCCGTCCTTATCACGCAACGAGATCCTCGGTCGACCATCCTGAGTGAGAGTGAGCGCAAGTCGCGATTTACCATGAGAATCATTCAAGGAAAAGACCGGTTGACCATTGTGATCCATGAAAAGCGTCGCCGGTTCTCCGGTCGCGCCGCCAAGAACGAACTTCTCAGCCCGGAGGATCTTGGTATCATCCGTGTGTTGGGTACTTCCAACCAGGACAATGGCCAAGGCAATCACAAGTAGGCCGAGACCGCGCCTCCAGAGCAAGTTCACGCGATCGATCCGCGTGATCTGTTGCCGCAAATGGTCCAATTCCGTTTGGAATGCATCGTGATTCACCGCCGGAGATACTGTCGGTCGTTCATCCATCATCAAGACTCCCGAAAAGTGGCTTCTTTCCGCATCCAGGACCACCGCACTATGAACTACTGACAGCGTAGGGGTTTCCGGGTAACCGTTCACGGGTCGGGGACGAGCGGCGGGCAGGCGGTTTGTGCGAAGTGGGCGGCGACTGCGGCGGTGAGGTATTCGAAAACCGGACGCTCTTGCTGGCGGCAGGTCTCGATCACGGTCAACAGGTTCGATACGAACCGACTCCCCGCCACGCTTTGAGTCCCGAACGAGAGCTTGCGCCAGATCACCCCGTGCCGCAACGCGCGTTCGCTCGCATTATTGGTCGGCTCGATCCCATCGTGCTCGACGAACGCCCACAGCCACTCGCGATGATTGGATAATTCCTGGCACATGCCACGCAAGCGACGGCTCTCGCTGAAGGCACCGCGCAGCAGTAACCACTCGATCTCCTGACGGATCGGTTGCATCTCACGCTGGAACCTCCGACGGTCGATCGTGCCGTCGCGGTAGCGAGCCCAGACGCCGAAAAGTCGCTTCGTCGGTCGCATCAAGTCGTGACCCAGACGCTTCACGCGGCGATCCGGATGGTCGATCAAGGCCTGGAAGTCCCGCTTCAGGTGGGCCCAGCACCATTGGAGTCGGCCGCATTGCCAGTACATCTTGGCGCGATCGCACGTGACGATCCCGCGAAACCGCTCGGTCAAGAGGTCGTCCAGGATCGTGGCCGCGCGGCTGGTCCGCACGGCGAAGACGGTGAAGCTCTGCGCCACGAACGTCCACAGCCAGGCCTTCGATTTCTTCTGCTTCGTGGGCGACTCGTCGATCGACAGGCAGGCTTGATCGGGCAGCAAGGCCGTGAGTTGGTCGCAAGCCGGTTGCACGGCGTCGGCGACGAGGGTTTGCATCTTCACGGCCAAGGACGGGCAGCAGGGCTGGTTGAGCAAGGTCTGCATGAACCGGGCCGTGCGTCGCTTGCTCTGGCGGAAATAGGCCATGAGCAAGCCCGCGAACGCGACCAACCGTGGGCCGGATTGGCCCGTCGGCACACCCGTCGGCAAGGCGGCGCAGGTCGTCTGGCGACAGTGGGGGCAAACCAGACGATGCCGCTGATATTCGGTGACGTGGGGTTTGATCTCGGGCAATTCCCAGACCTGATGGCGTCGCGGCTGCGGGTCGGTGCCCGAGAGCTGAGTCCCGCAACGGCGACACGCCAAGGGCTTCAGCGTCTGAACATCGTCGCATCGCTCGGTGGGGATCAGGGCCCGCTCATGTTTTTTGTGACCGCGCTGTCCGCCCTGCTTCTTCTTGGGTCGCGGTTTTGGCGAGGGCCTGGCGTGCGGGTGCTGGGTGCTCGGCGGCATCGACGAGTTCTGAGGCGTCTTGCGGGCCTCAAGTTCGGCCAGTCGGTCCTTCAACCGTTGGTTCTCCGCCAACAAGGCGCGGATGACCGCCTCGGCCTCGGTCCCGAAGTTCGCCAGTTGCTGTGCGGTGAAGTCGAATGACATCTCACTGGTATCGCCGAAATTCGTCCGCCAGAAAAGACCCTACTTTCGGTTTTCGAGAATCCAGGCCGTGAACGGTTACGATCACAGCAGCATGACGTTCAATTGCCAGGGCGAAATGCTGGCAATCCTGACGCCGATGGTGGGCCATGTTCTCGACGGA
>JBDTIR010000511.1:0-9450 GCA_039936275.1 Isosphaeraceae bacterium
CACCCTGCTCAAGACCCAAGTCGACTACCAAGAGCGGTTGAAGCCAGAGCAGGCAGCGTGAACAAAAGAACAGAAGACGGGGGGATTTTCAGAGCAACCCAAGACCGGCCCGCCGAACGAACCCACCTGCCATTTTGGCAGTCAAACGGTTGATGGAGCTGGTCGGTCGCCCGTTCAAGTCTTGAACCGGCCACGACGGACCTTCTGCCATCGACTTTCGCTGGCTGCTGGCAAACCGGCCCCCGTTTCCTTTATCATGATCTTGCGGGCTACTTCGAACTTGATTTTGGTGGATGAGAAGATCAAACCCAATGGATATCGACTGGACGCCGCTGTCCGACCTGATCGCCCGGCATGACCGGTTCCTGGTGACCAGCCACGTCCGGCCAGACGGCGATGCGCTCGGCTCGGAGGTCGGCATGGTCGGCCTCTTGCGGGGCAAGGGGAAAGACGTCCGGGTCGTTAACGTCAGTCAGACGCCCCCTCGGTATGACTATCTTGACCCCGACGGCACCCTGTTTGAGCACTTCGGCACCAAGGTCCAGCCGGCCGACCTGGCCGATCGGCAGGCATTGGTCGTGCTCGACCTCTCGTCTTGGGGCCAGCTTGGCGACCTGGCCGAGTTCGTCCGCGGGTTCGCCGGGCCGAGACTGGTGATCGACCACCACGTCAGTCAGGACGATCTGGGCGCGACCGTCCTCAAGGACACCAAGGCCGAGGCGACCGGCACCCTGGTCTTGAGAGCGGCCAGAGCCCTGGGCATCCCCTTGACCGAACCGATGGCCACCGGCCTGTTGACCGCCATCGCCATGGATACCGGTTGGTTCCGGCATCCGACAACCAAGCCGCAGACCTTCCGAGACGCCGCCGAGCTGGTCGAGGCCGGGGCCGACGCCGACCGGATCTACCGCCTCTTGTTCGAGCGGAACACCTTCGGCCGCTTGAAGATGATGGGTGAGACCCTGGCCAACCTTGAGACCGATCTCGACGGCCGGATCGCCTACGCAGTCGTGACTCGCGAAGACTTCGAACGCACAGGCGCCATTCCACCAGACACCGAAGACCTGGTTGACTTCACCGTCAGTCTTCGAGGGGTCGAGGTCGGCCTCCTGTTCATTGAGCAGAAGCGCGGCGGGATCAAGCTGAGCATCCGGTCTCGGATCGACTTTGACTGTTCGGCGCTCGCCGCGCAGTTCGGCGGCGGCGGCCACCGCGCGGCGGCCGGCGCAACCTTGCCCGACCCCCTGCCGGAGACCGTGCATCGCGTCCTCGCCGCCGTGCGAGTGGCGCTGGGGGCCTGACCAAACTCGGATTCTAGGTTCTTGACCCCGCCCCGCCCGCGACCGACGATAGGTCGCGGCCCACCTGAACCCGCCCACCTTCCTTAAATGTGTTTGGGGGAACCGCCTATGTCGTTGAACCGTCGTGAATTTGCCGGTATCGGGACGTTCGTCCTGGGCGGCCTGATGTCCTTGGTCCTGGCCGTGCCAGGCGTGGCGTACCTGCTCGACCCGGTCTTGAAAAGTCGCAAAGGCGGCCCGTCCGGCGACGAAGCGATCGGCTTCACCTCCCTGGCCAGGCTTGCCGATCTGGTTGAGGGTCTTCCGCAGGCCTTTCCGGTCCTGGCTGAGCGGCAAGACGCCTGGGTGAAGTATCCCAAGGAGGCGATCGGATCGGTCTGGCTGATCCGACAGCCCGAAGGATCGACCGAGCGGGTCGTCGCCTTCTCGGCCGAGTGCCCGCACCTGGGCTGCGGTGTGAACCTGGCGCCCGACAAGCACAGCTTCGCCTGCCCTTGCCACTCTAGCTCGTTCGCGATCGACGGCAAGCCGACGAACGTGATCCCGCCCCGGCCGATGGATCGGCTCGACGTGAAACTCTCCGACGACGCTGACCCCGAGGTCCTGGTCCGGTTCCAACGGTTCCGTTCCCAGGCGAAGGAGCAGATCCCCCTTGCGTAACCGACTCTTGGACTGGCTCGACGCGCGGACGGGCTACAAGGCGCTCTTGCACGAGGCGCTCGATGAGCCGATCCCTGGCGGCGCCCGCTGGCGGTACGTCTTCGGCTCGGCGCTCACGGCAACCTTCATGATCCAGCTCGCCACCGGCGTGCTCTTGATGTTCTCCTACAGTCCGTCGGCCACGACGGCCTGGGGCAGCGTCTTCTACATCAACCATGAGATGACCCTGGGCTGGGTCGTCCGAGGCATCCACCACTTTGGCTCGCAGGCGATGATCGTGCTGTTGGCCTTCCACCTGATCCAGGTGCTGCTGGCGGGTGCCTACCGAGCGCCTCGCGAGATCAACTGGTGGTTCGGCATGGCCCTCATGTTCATCACCCTGGGGTTCAGTCTGACCGGCTATCTGCTCCCTTGGGACCAGAAAGGCTACTGGGCGACGAAGGTCGCCACCAACATCGCCGGCGGCGCTCCGGTTTTGGGGCCGTACTTGCAAAAGGTGGTCGTCGGCGGGCTCGACTACGGCAACCAGACCTTGACCCGGTTCTATGGCTTGCACGTTGGTGTCTTACCAGGGCTTTTGGTTCTCTGCCTGGTGGCCCATGTGGCCCTCTTCCGCAAGCACGGCGTGACCGCGCCTCCGAAGGCCGAAGGGATGGACCGCTTCTGGCCGAAACAGGTGTTCATGGACACCGTCGCCAGCGCGGTCGTTCTCTCCGTCCTGCTGGGCCTGGTCTTCATGGAAGGAGGGGCCAACCTCGATGCCCCGGCCGACCCCGGCAGCTCAAACTACCCGGCGCGTCCTGAGTGGTACTTCCTCTCCCTCTTTCAGATGCTCAAGCTGTTCGAGGGCGACCTGGTTATCATCGGCACGTTCGTGATCCCGACGGCGATCGTGGTCATGCTGATGCTCTTTCCATTGCTGGATAAGGTCTTGCCCGGCCGTGTAGCGCACTTCTCGGCCTGCACGTTAGTCTTCGCCCTGGTCGGCGGGGCGACGTACCTGACCTACACCGCCTTGCACGAAGATGCGAACAACTGGGAGTTCCAGGCCCAGCGCCTGGAGGCCGACCGCGCCCGGCAACGTGCGCTCACCCTGGCCGCTGATCCCGAGCACCGCATCCCCCCCGAAGGACCAAGCTACCTCTTGAGCCGCGACCCCGCCTTTCACGGCCGGATGGTCATGGAGACAAAGTGCTTGTCGTGCCACTACTACGGCGGCAAAGGGTACATCACCCGGGTGATCTCGCAGGTCAAGCCAGCCGATCTGGAGAAGGTCAAGTCCCCCGTCGTAATCGAAGGCTCGCCAAGACACGTGGCCACGTCGTTGATGGCCATTGCCGACGGGTTCACCTCGACCGGCCCGGCCACTCGGGACAAGGCCTATGGCGAGCATGTCTACAGGTTCCAGGGGCGTGACGCCAAGGAGCAGCAGGTTGAGGCGATTGTCTCGACCGACGGTAGGCGAGTTGATGTTTCGACCCACAGCAAGCAAACGGCCTCCGACCTCAAGGGGTTCGGCACCAAGCCCTGGCTCCGCGGCCTGCTGGAGAACCCTGCCTCACCGACTTACTTCGGCCATGTGCCCCAGGCCAAGGGGATGAAAGGCTGGAAGAAGAAGTCGAAGCTCGAGGCGAAGGAACTTGACGCCGTGGCCGAGTTCATCACCGAGTACGTCTCTAAACTCGGCCCCGAGGGCGCGATCGAGGACCTTGAAGCCGACGAGCAGGCCAACGCCCATCCAGGGCTCGCCGCGTTCAAGAAGGAGTGTAAGAAGTGCCATGAACTTGGCCTGGGCGGCGAGGCGCCCAACCTCTCCGGTTGGGGCTCGACCCGTTGGCTGACGCACATGATTCAGGAACCCGGGGCCGAAGACCTCTACGGCTTTCTGGCCGAAGACAAGCAGATGCCCGCGTTCGCCGACCGGCTCTCGGAGAACGACATGAGCACCCTGGTTCGCTACCTTGAAGGCGAGACCGGCGAAACCGACAAGACCGGCGAAACCGACAAGACCAGCGAGACCAGCGAGACCGGCGAGACCGGCGAGACCGACGCCTTCCCGGCCCCAGCCGAGGTCCCGAAAAGCGACGATCTGGCCGTCGCCAGGTAACGCAACCAACGAAATTGACGGACCAAAGGGCCGGTCTTTACCCGGGGTTTTCCCGGAAGACCGGCCCCTTCCGCGCGCGGCGGTCGATTCGGTAAGTCGGACGGTTTTGTTAGCCGTCGCGAACTTGGCAAGATGAGGAAGGTCGATTCGACCACGCAAGACGGGTCTGAAACCCTGGCTTCCCGAATCAGGCGCGCAATCGAAAAAACCCCGATAATCCGCCAAAACTCGGGAGAATATTCTTGAGTTCACTGGACAAGGCCGCTAGACTCAGCCCAACCTCGCAACGAGGTCGCAAACACGACTCAATAGAAATCGACCCTCCGCTCACGACAGTCAAGGCAACACGAATTCCAAGGACTCCCTCGTTACAGTCGTCCTTTTGATTTGGACGCGCGGACGAACGATTAAAAGCTTCGCCACGCGCTCTGGATGTCCCTTTGGTTCAAGAGTCAGGGGTCATGATTTTGATCATGTAAGCTCAGACCTTGGCCAACACGGCCGCCGCATTGAGGCGACGGATCGGAACCTTCGCGGCTATGGATTGGCCGCGGACGAATGGACTCCTCCGAAGACCAACCAGGAAGGGATGCCATGTTGAATGATCGCCCTCTGATCGGAATCAACACCGACTATTGCGTTTCCTCGAAGGGCCGCTCGGCCTACAACACCGTCCACAGCGGCTACGCGGAGTGCATCTTGACGGCGGGCGGGGTGCCGGTGATGATCCCCCCCTTGGCCAAGGAAGCCGACCTGACGCCGATCCTGGACCGGCTCGACGGCGTGATCTTGACCGAAGGGGCCGACCTCGATCCCAGGAAGATGGGCTTGTCGCCCCATCCGTCAATCAAGATGATGCCCGAGCGGCGTGAGTTGTCCGACCGCTTGCTCTGCAAGCTGGTCCAACTGCGCAAGATGCCCGTCCTGGGCGTCGGCCTGGGGATGCAGGAACTCAACGTCTGCTACGGCGGCGGCATTTACCTGCACCTGCCTGAAGACCTGCCCAAATCGATCCCCCACCGCGACCCCCAAGGCGGCGTGCATCGGCACATCGTCGTGATGGAGAAAGGGTCGATGATGGAAGACATCTACGGCGAAGGGGAGATTCCGGTCAACAGCTATCACCACCAAGGGATCCGCAAGATCGCCCCCGGGTTCCGTGCCGGCGCTCTGGCCCCTGACGGCCTGGTCGAAGCGATCGAGTGGAAGGATGAAGACTGGTTCTGCATCGGCGTGCAGTGGCACCCCCAGAACGAGGGCAACATCTCGCTCGACATGCAACTGATCGAAGCCTTCATCAACGCAGCGGCCCGGGCGTCAAACCCGAAGGTCAGCAACCTGACCCTCGCCAAGGCGGGCTGATCGCCCCGCAACCCTCCACCCCCGAGACGAGAAGGGCCTGGGTGCCCGGCCTCACGGATGAGGTCGGACGCCTCAGGCCCTTCCTTGATTCTGCGACCCGATGGAAACCCAAGGTAATGGACGCGCGAGCCCTCCTCGATTAAAATCCGCGTGCAGACGTCGTTGACCGAGCCGGATTCACCATGAGATTGAACGCTTCGCGCGTGGAACCCAATGAAACATCAAACATCTCTCGGAGTGGGTTTCGGGCGCCCGGGCCGAAGAACCCTGATCCTGGCCTTGATCGCCGGCGCGGCCCCCTTGTTCGTCGCTGACCGGGCCGAAGCAATCGGTTTCGGTTATGGCTATGGGTTTATGGGCTTCAACCCGTTGGACTCTTCTCAGGTCGTTGGTTCGATCAATGATCGCGCGGCGGCCAGAGGGCAAGCGGCGTTTGCGTCCAGGTCGTCGAGCCTCCCCGCTCAATTTCGAGGGGGAGGGGGATCAGGCTCGATGTTCCCCGTGCGCGACTCGTCGTTCTTTGAACGCTACGATATCGACACCCGCCTGTCGATGGAGTCCAGGGTGGCCCGCAGGCCCTCAGCGCAGACGACCTTGGTGGCGCCTCGACCCGCGGCGCCGGCTAGGCCAGCGTGGCCGCCCACGACGCTCGCCGGCTTCTTCAACGCGGCAAACATCCTGGTCTGGCCCCCGGAATCGCCCGTGGACGGCGACCTGGGAACCAAGCGGACGGTTTCCGACGCATCAACCCTCTCGGTGCTCCAGGAAACCCAGGCCAGGGGCTATGCGACCACATCAACTGTCGCCGAAGCCCGGATGAACTTACTGAATTATGGTCGTTACGCCCTCGATTTCCTGCGCAAAAGCTCGACCACCCAGACCGCCGATCACTTCCACCGGTTCCTGCTCTCGCTCTACGACATCATCGGCCGCTCTGCGTGATCAAAAACGCCGGCGTCTCTCAACCCCAAGGCCGGCACGGCCCGTTCTTGCTTGGGTTGAAAGACGCTGGCATGGTTCCAGAAGGCGGAGAGATCACTTCGCGAGGGCCTTGGTAATGACCTTGTTCAGGTTCGCTCGGGTCATGTCGAGCTGCACGATCTTGCCGTCGCGGGCGATCAGGAAGTTCGAGGGGACTTCCGTGACCCCGTAGCTTCCGGCGATTGTCTTATCTCCAGGCTCGTCGATCACACTGGGCCAGGGGATATTGTGGTCGATCAGGAACCGCTTGATGTTGGGCAAAACCTGCTCAAGAGGTTGGCCTCCGTCCTGGAGCCGATCGACGTTCACGCCCAGGACGCGCAGGCCGTTCTTGCGATGGGCGTCAATGGTCTGCCGAAACACTTCAAGTTCTTGGGGGGCCGGCGCATACCAGGAGGCCCAGAAGATCACGAGAACAGCGTCCCCTTTGAAATCGTTGAGGCTGATCGCCTTGCCGTCAAGGCCCTTGCCGGCGATTGGCGGGGCCGGTTTGTCGACCAGTTCGAGTTGAGTGAGCCGGTTAGAGGCAAGGTCTTTCACCGCCGGTTCCATGGCGTTCTGCTGGACCTCGCGGAGCGTCTTGCGGGCCCTGTCAAACTGGCCGGTCTGTTCGAGCCGCTGAAGATAGGCGTCAAGAAGCATCAAGCGCGACGCGAGCGGCATGGCCGCCAACGCTTCGTTTCCGTTCCGCCGCTTGATCGCGGCCAGCAGGCTCTCGTGCGAATCGGAGAGCGCCCCTCGTTCCGCCTCGGCGACGATCTTGACCAGATACGCCTGAAGCGCCACGTCCGGCGAGACGTCGGGCGACTTCGTCACCTTCAGGGCCGTCGGCTCGGCCTCGGTATACAGTTCGTTAGCGATCGCGGCGCCGAAGTAGGCGGCATAGACCTGATTCGCCTCGTCGCCGGTTTTGGTCGCCGCAAGCTTGCCGAGACGTTCCATCCGATCACGCTCTAGCTTGAGCAATTGCCGAGTGAAATCCTCGTCAATCGACTCCACCGAAGCGTCGACGTTCCGAGCGGCTTCGCCCGCCTTTTTCGCCTGATCCGACTTCGCGTCGTCGGCTCCAACCCGACCTGTCGGGCCGCAAAGTATGATCAAAAAGGCCCCCATCACGAACATGGTTTCACGTTGTCTTGCCATCAGCATTGCTCCTATATAGTCGGTTAAATTTCGAATGCGAGCCACGATTATGCCAGCGCAACCAGAGGACGGGTAGCCCCGTCCTGGAAAGGCCGCGAGAATAATTGACACGATTTATTGAAAATCATGTGGAAATATGAGATTGCCCAGTTTGTTCCAGATAGACCTGGCGGAACTGAGCGAGGTTCGCCCGGCGGCCGAGCAGGACGATGCAGTCGCCGATCGCAAGCGGCTCGTCGCCGGTGGGCGGGAAATCCACGCGGCCGTCGGCGCGCTTGACGGCAAGGACGACCACGCCTGTGCGTCGGCCGATGTCGGTCTCGCGCAAGGTGCGGCCGGCCAGACGGCCGTCGGCCTCGATCTGCACGTCGACCATCTCGATCGGCAAGGTCGCGCGGTCAGTCATCAACTCGGTGAAGGCGACGGCCGAGGGGTTGGTCAGGAGCGAGGCGATCCGGTGCGCTCCGATCGCGGTGGGCAAGACGACGTGGTTCGCACCCGCCTGGATCAGCTTCTTCCGGGTGCTCGGCTGCTCAGCCCTGGCGACGATCTGGACGTCGGGGGCCAATTCGCGGGCCGTGAGGGTAATGAAGACGTTCGTGGCGTCGGAAGGGATGACGGTGACCAGGGCCTTGGCCCGTTCCACGCCGGCATCTTGAAGGACCTTTTCCTCGGTCGCGTCGCCGATCAGGTAGAGCCAGCCCCGCTGTTCGATCTCCTGGCCACGGTCGGCCTGCTTGTCGATCACGACGAACGGCAACTCCGACGCGGCTAGCTCCGTGCCAATCAAGGTGCCCATCCGGCCGAAACCGACGATAATCGTGTGATCTTTCAGCATTTCGATCTGCCGGCGCACGCGGTGATGTCCCAGGAGTTGCTGGATTTGCTCTTCGGTCACGAACCGCAGGATGCTGGTCACCAGATAGCCCGTCGCCACCAGGCCGAAGGTGATGATCAGGATCGTATGAAGCCGGAGCCAGCCCGAATTGACCTCGTGGACCTCGGTGTAGCCGACCCCAGAGACGGTGATGACCACCATGTAGAGTGCATCACTCAGGTTCCAACCGAGCAGGACGTAACCGCTCACCCCGAAGATCAAGACGCTGACTAGAGCGGCGAATCCAACGCCAATCCGCCGCAAACCCTGCCAACGCAAGGATTTCATGGCCTCCAGGGGTGAGCCGTCGGCCATCGCGTTCGTTTCGCTCCGCGTTACGGACCATCCGGACCGTTGTGATCCGCCGTTTGATCGTAACACACGAAGGCGTCACCTGGAAATGCCCCTCGTTCTCCTTGTTCAACCTCCACCCACCGCGGATCACGGCTCGCCTTGATCCCAGACCGGCGATGAGGTCTTGACAGGTCGTTCCTTTCGCTGGCACGTTGACATTCCAGTCAAGTGCCATCGTTCGGCAGCGCTGATGACAGACAGCCGGAACGTGGAACGGAGGATTGGCAATTGTCTGACTCGAAAGCCCTCTGGGACCGCGCCTGTGCTGATCCCTCGCCGTTCGAGTTCGACGAAGTCGTGCCCGATTTGGCCAAGCAACGGGGCCTGTCGCCGGAACAGGCGTTGAAGACGTGCGACCTTTTGCTCAAGGAGCTGGAACGCTTGCCCGAAGGAAAGCGATTCTTCCGACGTGAAGGGAACGCGGTCGTCCCCTTACCCGAATTCCTGGCCGCGACGAAGGGCCAACAGGCCGCTCGGGATGCCTACCCGTTCGAACTCTGATCGTCGTTGGGTTCGTCCTCGCCAGACTTCAAGAGCGGCCCCGGACCCCGCGCAACTTTGGGTCGCGAGGGGCCGTGGCCTCGTTTCGGAGCGAGCCTGGTTGCCAATCCAAGGTTACTTCGCCTACTTCGACGGAGGTGCAGGCGGAGGCTCGGGCGCGGCGG
>JBDTIR010000512.1:0-8007 GCA_039936275.1 Isosphaeraceae bacterium
CGCCCCTGCTGAGGTCGCGATTCTAGGCGGCGGCACTGTGGGCGCGAACGCCGCGAAGATTGCCGCGGGCATGGGGGCCAACGTCCGCATCCTTGACGTCAGCCTCGACCGGCTTCGCTACCTCGACGAGACCTTGCCGTCGAACGTCATCACGCTCTATTCGGATCGGCATACGATTCTCGAATCGATCGAACGGGCCGACCTTGTGATCGGCGCGGTGCTCGTCGCCGGCGCCCGAGCCCCTCGATTGGTCCGCAAAAGCGACCTGGCCCGGATGAAGCCAGGGGCCGTGATCGTGGACGTCGCCATCGATCAAGGAGGCTGCATCGAAACCAGCAGGCCGACCACGCACCACAGCCCGACCTTCGTTGTTGACGGCATCGTCCATTACGCTGTCACCAACATGCCGGGGGCGGTCAGCCGGACCAGCACCTACGCCCTGTGCAACGTCACCTTGCCCTACGTTCTCCAGTTCGCCGGCCAGGGGTGGCGCGCCTTGGCCGCCGCGCAACCAGGCGTGGCCGACGGCGTCAACATCGACCAAGGCCGCGTGACCAACCGCGCTGTCGCCGCAACCTTCGGCTTGCCTTACGACCCCTGGGACTCTGGGGTAAAATGAACGGCCGGAGTCGTCCCAGTTCTCGTACTTTTTGGTTTCACACGTCCGAATTTCACGTTTGAAATTCCTTGATTCCTGAACCCGATACTCAAAAAGAGAGAGACCGCGATGAGTGATGAACACGAGCTCGAACACGAGCATACCCATGACCACGAACATGAGCATGAAGACGATGACTCGCTGGAGCTGGAACTTGACACGCAGACCCAGATTTTCCTGGAGATGCGGCAGCAGAACCTTGACCTCTTGAAGGTCGCCGCTCAGGTCACCGGGTTCTCAGGGACCCACGGCCCGCTCAAACCGGGCGACCTTCGGCAGGCCCTGAAGTCGATCTGGGAAGCCTATTCCGAGTTCTACTCATGGATCGACCCGGAGGTTTCCGACGACGACGAAGACGGCGATGAGGACGAGGAGTGAGCAGCCGGACGACAGGACCAGACCTTGACCATGACCTCCAGACCGTCGCCTGGATCGGCGACGCGTCCGGGGGTTGTCTGCGCCTGATCGACCAGACCCGCCTGCCGACCGAGTACGTCTTGATCGACTGCCAGGACGTGGACGCGGTCTGGGAGGCGATCAAGGTCCTTCGGGTGCGCGGGGCGCCGGCCATTGGCGTCGCCGCAGCCTATGGCGCGGTGCTCGGCGCCCGCGCTGGCTCTGGCGACGATCCCGAGGCGGTTCGTCGCGCCCTTCGTTCGGCGACCGCCTACCTTCGGACCAGCAGGCCGACGGCCGTGAACCTGTTCTGGGCGCTCGACCGCATGGATCAGGTCGCCGAGGTGAACCCCGAGCTTCCCTCGTTGGCCCTGCGCGAGCGGCTTCTGGCCGAAGCTCAGGCCATTCACGCTGAGGACCAGGAAAGCTGCCGAGCCATCGGGGCCTTTGGCGCGGCCTTGATCAGCCACGGACAAGGGATCTTGACCCATTGCAACGCCGGCGGTCTGGCCACCGCCGATTACGGCACCGCCCTGGCCGTCGTCTTCACCGCCCATGAACAGGGCAAGGCCGTTCACGTCTTCGCCGACGAGACCCGCCCCTTGCTCCAGGGGGCCCGGCTCACCGCCTGGGAACTCCAGCGCCGGGGCATCCCCGTGACCTTAATCTGCGACAGCATGGCGGCGCAGGTGATGAAGGAAGGGAAGATTCAGGCGGTCGTGGTCGGTGCCGACCGAATCGCCGCCAACGGCGACACGGCCAACAAGATCGGCACCTACGGCGTCGCCCTGCTGGCCAAGGCCCACGGCATCCCCTTCTACGTCGCCGCGCCTTCGAGCACGTTTGACCCCTCCCTTGCCGACGGCTCGGCCATCCCGATTGAGCAGCGCGACTCTCGTGAAGTCACCCACGGTCTCGGCCGCCAGACCGCCCCCGACGGGATCGACGTCTACAACCCCGCGTTCGACGTCACCCCGGCCGCCTTGATCGCCGGCATCATCACCGAGCGCGGCGTGATCCAGCCCGTCACCACCGCAGTAATCAAGAACGTGATCAGTGGCCAATAAATAATTTTATGTAGATTATATAATTTATTATTCTGTGCGTTTATTTAAATGGAGGCGAACCCTCACCCCGGCCCTCTCCCAAGGGGAAGAGGGGGAAATCCAATCGGGCAAGGGCTTCGCCGAGATCAGAAGCTCTTGGGTTGGTTCGACTCCGTGGCCAGGGCGGCGCGGGTGGTCCGGCCGCGTTGGGCGCCTTGCCTGGCAAGGGAGGACGCGCGGGCCTGATGGGCCTGGGTGTAGTTGGGCCGAAGCCGGATGGCCTCGTCGAAGTCGGCGATGGCGAGGATCTGCTCGTCGAGGAATGAGTAGGCCAGACCGCGATTGTAGCGGACCACGGGGTCGTTTGGCTGGAGGCGGACGGCTTCGTTGTAGTCGTCGACAGCCTTCCGGAACTCGCCCAGGCTGCGGTACGCCAGGCCACGGTTGTTCCAGGCAATGGCGTCGCGAGGGGTAAGCCGGATCGCCTCGGTCAGGGCGGCGGCGGCCTGGACGTAGTCGTCGATGTGGTAGTAGGCCGACCCTTGATTGATCCAGGGGCGGGGGTCGTCCGGATCAAGCCGGATCGCCTCGGCATAAGCAGCGATGGCCTGCTCATACTCTTTCTGTTTCAGGTGTTCATTTCCCTGACGCAAGGGAACCAGGGCCGTTGACGGCTGGGGGGCGAGCCGCGGTTCGGTCGTGGCTTTGTCAGGGTCGTCGGCCACGGTCCGACTCTGGTCGGAATCTTCAGGGGTGGTCGGTTCGACCCGGTGCCGCGCGGACCCGTCGAAAGCGTTGCGATTCAGGCGGACTGGCAGGGTTGCCGCCTGCTCCCGAACCAATTTGGTCGGCGTCGGGTGGTTGACGTCGGTCCCTTCGATCGGTGGCGGGGGAAGCTCCTCAAGAGCGGGCTGCGGTGTGTTCAAGGAGAAGTCGTCTGGCCATTCCAGGGGGGGGACCGGCTTGAAGCTGACCCTGTGGAGCACGGTCGGGCTGGCCGACTCGTCCCGGGCCGAGGGGGTCGTCGCGGATCGAAGCCAGCGGTCGGCCGTCAGGGTGGTTCCGGCAACGACGAGCACCAAGGCGGCCGCCGCCAGGGCCTGGACTTCGCGACGCCGACGAGGCGCCAACGGGGGGCGATTCCTGAGGTCCGCCATTGGCGAGTCAAGGTTCATTGTGGACAGGCTTGGAGCCGCCAAAACGGGGCGGCTGATTGAATCGCTCGCCCGGAGTGTCTCGATCAAGTCGCGACAGGTCGGCCAGCGGTCGCCCGGGTCCTTGGCCAGGGCCCTTGCCACGATCGCTCGTTCCGGCTCGATCAGCATCGAGAGATCAGGGTGATGCCCAAGGTGGCCGTTCCGCAAGGCCTCTGGGCTGCCGGTGAACGGTGGGCGACCTCCGCGAAGGTGGCAGTAGGTCGCGGCCAGAGAATACTGATCGGACTGAGGGCTTGAGGCCTTCTGGAACGTCTCGGGCGCGGAATAGGCGAAGGTCCAGCGGTGATCGGTTCGAGAGGGGGCCAGTGAGTCCATCAGGCGGTCCAGGCCAAAGTCGGCCACTTTCACCCCACCGCCGACCAGGAGCAGATTCTTGGGCCTGATCCCCAGATGGGCCACCGCGTCGGGCCGCTGGCCCTGGACGTCATGCCGGGGTAGATTCAGGTAGTCGATCCCTTCGGCCGCTTCCGCCATGGCGGTCAGGAGTTCGGCGCGTGGGATGCCGGGCAAGCCGGCGTCAATCGCCTCGCCGAAGCGGTCCCAGAGCGACCGATCCGCCAGTTCCATGCCGATCAACAGGAACTCGCCTACTCGCCAGGCGCCGAGGCAAGGCAGCAAATTGGGATGGCGGAGATTCCGGAGACACTGAAGGGCCGCCATCTCGTCGTCGCTTAGCTCACAAGGTAGGCGAACGAACTTCAACGCAATGTCGAACCCGCCGGGGGCCTCGGCGTTCCAGACCTCACCGTCGTCACCAATTCCGATTCGCCCGACCAGGCGAATGCCGGGAACCGGCTCAGCCCCCGGGCAAATCAAATCGGTGCCGTAATAAACTTTGCCTAGTTGCATTATTGCTTACCTCCCTGGCTGTTACTTCGTCGCCCTGGACAGGAGGTCCAAAACCGCCGGATGCGGAGGACAGGGAAAGCCTGCGCGATTCTTCGGGCGTAACTTACTCCGTTTCGCCCCAGTGTGCCTGCACATGCTATGCCTGAATTAGATGCATAAACGGGTTGATCTCGATTATTCGGTTCTTATTGTCCTGGATTTTCTTTGGAAATACAAACGCCTTTACTCCTCGCGGGGACGGTCTGTTGCGAAATGCAAACACCCGGACCATCCAAGAGGGGATGGCCCGGGCGCGGGTTGGCGGCAAGGGTCGGGGTTTGAGACCCGTCAGTCCTTGGTATGACCGTGGGGCAAGATATAGCCCAACTTGAGAAGTGTTTCAATGATTGTGTCAGCACACTCCTGGACGGACTGCGTGCCGGTGTTGATCGTGACCTCGGGGTTCAGCGGGGCTTCGTAGGGGTCGTCGACCCCTGTGAACCCCTTGATTTCACCGGCGCGTGCCTTGGCGTAGAGCCCTTTGACGTCGCGTTGTTCGCAGACCTCGATCGGGGTGTTGCAGAAGACCTCGACGAAGTTGCCTTTCGAGGCCTTGCGGGCGTTGTCGCGGGTCTCACGGTATGGGCTGATGACCGAGCAGAGGGTGGTGCCGCCGTGCTGGGCCACCAGGCCGGCGACGTAGCCGACCCGGTTGATGTTGGCGTCTCGGTCTTCCTTGCTGAAGCCGAGCCCTTTTGACAGGTGGGTGCGGATCTCGTCGCCGTCGAGCGTCGAGACGTTGCGGCCGAACTCGGACAGGCGCTCGACCAGGGCGTGCGCCACGGTGCTCTTGCCCGACCCGGAAAGGCCGGTGAACCAGACGGTCAACCCTTGGAGGAACTTGGGCGGGTTGGCCTCTCGCAAGATCTCAGCCACCGCCGGGCGGCTGAACCACTCGGGCAAGGGACGCCCTTTGGCCAGGTAATCGTCGCGCACCTGGGTGCCCGAGATGTTGGCCGTCTTGACCCCGGCCGGAACCTCGTCAACCGGGCTGTAGCGATCCTCGTCCGGCAGGTGGACCATCATCTTGAAATCGACCATCTGCATGCCGATTTCATCTTGATACTTACCCATGTTCTCTTGTGAGGCGTACGGCTCATAGAAGGGCTTGCCGGTCGAGTCGTTGCCGGGCCCCGCGTGGTCGCGGCCGACGATGAAATGGGTGCAGCCGTGGTTGCGGCGGATGATCGCGTGCAGCAAGACCTCGCGAGGCCCTGCCATCCGCATCGCCAGGGGCAGGAGGCTGAGGACGACCGAGCCGGGTTCATAGTAGTTATCGACCAACGCCCGATAGCATCGGACCCGGGTGTAGTGGTCCACGTCGCCTGGCTTGGTCACGCCGACGACCGGGTGGATCAACAAGCCGCCGCCGATCTGTTCGGCCGCGCGCTTGGTCAGTTCCTCGTGGGCCCTGTGCAAGGGGTTGCGGGTCTGGAAGGCCACGATCTTCGACCAGCCGAGGCTCTGGAAGTGCTCGCGCAGTTCGGCTGGCGTGCGGCGCAGCTCGACGAAGTCGTAGTGCGGCGGCGTGCGGATCACCTCCAGGCGGCCTGCGGCGTAATGGCCGGCCTGCTTCTCAAGGCGGGCAACCGACGGATGCTTGGCGTCGGTCGAGCCATAGGCCCCCTTCGCCTCGGCCTCTTTGTCGTAGGCGTAGAGTTCCTCGACGTGCAAGAAGGCCAGGAGGTTGCCGTACACGTCGCGCAGGGCGATCGTCTTGCCTTCGGCGATGCCGTCCCCGGGGGTGACGGGCAAGGTGACGGGCAAGGGCCAGAGGGTGCCGTCGGCCAGGCGCATCTCACGGACAACTCGCTCGTAATCAGCCTTGCCCAGGAAGCCCTTTAACGGCGAGAAGGCCCCGACAGTCAGAAGCTCCAGGTCGCACAGGCCACGCTCGTCGAGCGTCAGGCTCGCATAGTCCTTCGAGGTCGCTTTCATCTCAGCGGCGCGGGCGTCGTTAACGATCAGGTCAACCAACGTACCGCCATAAGGCGTGTTCAGCCCGGCGGGGGCCTTCGAGGTCGTCGCGGGAATGGGAGGACTCCTTTCGTGGAGCGTTTCGAGAACAATGGAAATAGTAATTCCAAACCACTTGGAATCAAGATCGTGTTTTATTTGCGTATTAGTGAATCAGATGACCCACTCGTGTGGCGAGGCGCGCTCGGCGAGCTGGGCGATCGAGGTCTGATCGAGCACGGCGCGTTCGGCCTCGCGAAGGTGTTGCCAGACCAGGGCGAGGGCCTGCGCGGCCGGCTGCTGGGATTCGCGAAACGGTTCCTCGGGACCGTCAATCGCGCCAAGGACCTCGCCGAGTGAGATGTTGACGGCCGGTCTGGCCAAGCGATAACCGCCAGAGGCTCCCCGGGTGCTCGTGACCAGGCCGGCCCCCTTTAATTGCAGGAGGATCTGCACCAGATAGCGCTCGGGGATCTCATGGGCCCCGGCGATCTCCCTGATCCGCATCGGCGGGTCGTCAGGTCGGTGACGCGCCAGGGTCAGGACGGCCAAGCAGGCATATTCAGCTTTCGCAGAGATCTTCATCAGTCAATGCCCCATTGGTCGTTGGCCCCTTTTTCTGGACGCCGCCCGCGGTTTCGAGGGACCAGATGGACCCGACTCCTTCGTTGAGAACGCCAGCCAAAGGGGAGACTCGGCAAAGGGCTCGACGGCAACCCCGGGATCGGCGACCATTGAGGGTTCCTCAACCTCCTCGGCATCGAATTTTCGAATGTTACCCAAGACGCCGATGAAAGTCAAGATTAAGGGTATCGGCCGGTTCCCGACCGGAACTGAGTCGATTTTCCCAAAAGGAGTGTCCGATGGAGATTGGCGACCAGGCCCCCGACCTGTCCTTCGTGATCAGCCCTGGTGAGACGAAGCGGCTGACCGATTTCGGCCCCGGCCCCTGGGTCTTGATCTTCCTGCGCCACCTGGCCTGACTCCCTTGCCAGGGGCACCTCGTCGAGGTGCGCAGCCGCTACGAAGAGATTCGCGCCCGAGGGGCCGAAGTGGTCGTCGTCTCGTTCACGCCGGTCGAGCGCCTTCCCGCGTACCAGGCGCAGCACGCCTGGCCGTTCCCGGTCGTCTCCGACCCTGACCGCGTCGCCTACCATGCCTTCGGCCTGGGTTCGGCCGGTTGGAGCGCTCTCTTACGTCCCCGCGTCTGGCGACGCTATTTCTCCCTGGTCTTCCAGGGTTACCGCGTCCGTGCCTCGACCGACGACGTCCACCAGCTCGGCGGCGACTTCGTGCTCGCCCCTTCCCGCCGCCTCATCTACGCCCACCGCTCCACCGACCCCGCCGACCGCCCCCCGGCCGAAGCCCTGGTCAAGGCCCTGGAACAGGCCGAGCAACTGGGCGAAAGAGGGACTTGAACGACCGTGTGAACCCGGCCACCCTTGTTCACATGGCACCCTTTAGTCATCGCTCGGAAGCGTGCATGCCGTTCTTGGCCGGGATTTCGCTCTCCAATGCTCGAAAAATTACGAGACTCCTCGCTCAACACCACTGGTGTACAAACCATCTGAACACGGGGCCATCCGAGATTTCCTGGTGATTCCGATCGGTAGGCGGGAAAGCCCGGTTGTAGACAACACCACCGCCTGGCAGGCACCAAGAACCACCATCAGAGCCTTGTGAATAAACAAGTTACGGCAAGTCGATGGTGGTGTTGAGCGAGGAGTCTCAAAATTACTAAACGAATTCTCGGACAAATCTCTGACAAGGCAAACAGTCTTGTCTGATGCGCTGATTGGAGAAATCGATTCTTTGCCACGCTAATATATCTTAGATTTGTCGTCAT
>JBDTIR010000513.1:0-7644 GCA_039936275.1 Isosphaeraceae bacterium
AGCAAATCAGGCGCGACTTTGGCCCGGGGCGACCAGCCTTCAGCCCGACCCAACTAGAGTCGTTGGCCCTCTGCCCCTTCCAGTTTTACCTCCGCCACGTCCTCCACCTGCGACCGATCGAAGAACGTGACGAACTCGACGACGACCGTGCCACGCGCGGCAGCGTGATCCACAAGGCTCTTGAAGAATTACACAGTGTCTTACGCGGTCCCCCGACCGACACTTCGGCGACGTTGGCCGATCAGGTGGCCGGTAATATCGAGGACGTCCTGATTCGGGTGATTGGTGAGGGCGTGCGCTCCGGCTCAGAGATCGATCCGGGACGGTCCTTAATCGAGCGTGGACAACTGGTCAAGGTCGGCCGCCGATATGCCTTGCAGTATGCCCGCTATGCCGAGAAAGCCGGACTCGGGGCCGTGGGACATGAGTTTGAGGTCATCTTTGGTGATCCGAGAACTCCGAAGATTCCCAGCCTGGTCCTTGGTCAAGGGCTCGACGCCGTCCCGCTCCAGGGGAGGATTGACCGGATCGACTTGGTCAAGAATTCGGGCCAAACTTTATTCCGGATCATTGATTACAAGACCGGCTATTCACCAAACAAACCGGATGTTGATGCCGGGCTCGCCCTGCAACTGCCCCTGTACGCCCTGGCGGTTGAGCGCCTGGCCCTGGCCGGAGAGGCCGCAAGCCCCGCCGACGTCGGTTACTGGTCGCTGTCGGAAAAAGGCTATAAGAGCGTCAAGACCATGACCCCGATCGCCAAGGCCAAGGCCGAGCTTGAGACCTGGGAGACGTTTCGCGAGGCCTTGGAAACCTACGTCCTGGCCCTGGTCACCCACCTTCGCGCCGCGAGGTTTCCGGTCGCCCCCAGGAAGGATGATTGTACCCGGTCGTGCGACTTTCGCGCGGTCTGCCGGATCAAGCAGGTCCGGACTATTGGCAAGACCTGGACCGACGCACCCCGCCTGGGGACCTCACAATGATCGAGAAATCGTCAAACCCCCAGAAATTGAATCCCGATCAACAGGCCGCCGTTGATGTTCAAGGGGTAAGCGTGGCCCTCAAGGCCGGGGCCGGTTGCGGCAAAACCATGGTCCTGACCGAACGTTATCTGACCTACCTGGACGGCCGCAACGACCGTCTGGGGACTCTCTTGCGGTCGATTGTCGCCTTGACGTTCACTGAGAAAGCGGCCCGAGAACTGCGCGGGCGGGTCCGGGACGCCTGCCGCAAACACCTCGAACCGGGGAAGACCGATCGCGCCTACTGGCGGGCGATCCTCCGCGGCCTGGAAGCCGCGCCGATCTCGACCTTTCACGGCTTCTGCGGCGAACTCCTGCGCCGGTTCGCGGTCGAGGCGAAGATTGATCCCGGGTTCGCCATTTTAGAGGAATCGCTCGCGCCGAGCGTGCGCGCCGAGGCCCTTGACGGCTGCGTCCGAGCTTGGCTGGCCCAATCCAATGACGACCTGATCGCCCTGGCCGTCGAGTTCGGCCTGACCCCGGTACGCGAGGCCCTGTCAGACCTGCTCGCCAACCGGGCCTCGGCCGACGTCCGCGCCTGGTCCGGCAAAACACCTGGCGAAGTCGTCGCGACCTGGAAACGGGTCTGGGACGAGAAATGCCGCCGCGTCATGCTTGAAACCCTCGTCAAGCAATCACAGCCATGTTTGGATTTGCTTAAGGATAATGCGTGTACACACAAAGTAATGAACCAGCGCCGGACGTTCTTGCTTGAACACTTGCCAGGTTTGAGCCAATCTATTGATCCAGAGACCTTGCTCGCTGAACTGCGTGAACATGCCAAGATTCAAGGAGGAGGAACCAAGGCCCACTGGCCTGATGAAGACGTCTATCTATCGATTAAAGAGGGATTGACCAAGCTGCGCGGGGCCATTGACAAGGTCGTCAAGGCGAACGACATCGACGAATCGGCCACGCGCGAGGCCGCCGAGCACGGCCTCCGCCTCGCCAGGCTGGCGGTTGAGGCGATCGCCGCCTACGACAAGCGTAAACAAACCGAAGGGTGGCTCGATTTCGACGACCTTTTGCTCAAGACCCGCGCCTTGCTTCAGGAGAATCCCGGTTCGGTTTGCGAAGCCGCCTCCGACGCGATCGAGGTCCTCCTCGTCGATGAATTCCAGGACACCGACCCGATCCAGGCGGACATCCTCAAACTTTTGGCCGGCACCGCGGAGTTTCAGAAGGGCCGACTCTTTATCGTCGGCGATCACAAACAATCGATCTACCGGTTCCGCAGGGCCGATCCGAAGATTTTCCGGACCTTCAGCGAGGGCTTCCCTGAGCCTGGGCAACTCGACCTTCGTGAGAACTTCCGCAGCGTGCCCGGCGTGCTTGATTTCGTCAATGCGTTGTTCGACGGCGTGTATCGCGACGAAGACTTGAAGACCAACCTTCCGGTCCTTGAGCACGAACGCGCGATCGAATTCCTCTGGGCCGACGAGACCGACCCCGACAGCGTTGAGAAATCCCATGTCGATCAGCGCCGCCGCGTCGAGGCTCGCTGGCTGGCGAGACACATCAATAACCGATTGCGCGAAGGCTGGACGATCCGGTTCAAGGAAAAAGTAAAAATAGGGGACAAGGAAAAGGAGGTGTGGCATGAGCGGCTTGCGCACGCAGGCGACATTGTTTATCTGTTCCGGGCCTTGACCGACTCAGCAGCCTATGAAAGCGCCCTGGTTCAGGAAGGCTTGGATTACTACATCGAAGGGGGCTCCGCCTTCTTCGCGCAGCAAGAAGTGCTTGACCTGATCAACGTGCTCTCGGCGATCGAGGACCCGTTTGACCCCTTGGCCCTGGCGGGTGCCTTGCGGAGCCCGTTCTTCTGCGTCAGTGATGAAGGGCTCTACTGGCTGGCGACCTCCGCTCATGGGGAATTGGGCCGAGGGTTCGACGCCTGGGAGAAGATCGGCGAACTTTCAAGCGACGACCGGACCCAAATCAGCCGAGCCCATGACCTGCTCGGCCGCTGGCGGGCCGACAAGGACCGGGGGGCGATCGCCGCCTTGGTGGCGCGTGTGGTCGAGGAGTCCGGATACGAGGTGGCGGTCTTGCCCGAGTTCCTGGGCACCAGGAAACGGGCGAACGTGCGGAAATTCGTGCGCCTGGCCCGCAAGTTTGACAATCGCGGCGGGTTCACCCTGGCCGATTTCGTCGACAGGCTCCGCGCCGATCTGCGCAAACCGCCTCGCGAAGAACAAGCCGCCACCACCGATGAAGAAACCGAGGCCGTTCGCCTGATGACGATCCACCAGGCCAAAGGGCGCGAGTTCCCGATTGTGGTCATCCCCGATCTCGACCGCGACGCCCCCGCCACTCGCGATTGGGCGGCCTTGCACCCGGAACTGGGCATGCTCGTCAAACCCCCGAACGACGACGAACCGGCCGACGGCTCCGGGCAAAGCCTCGGCTGGACCGTCTATCGCGAACTTGAGCGCGCGGAGGAACAAGACGAGGCCCTTCGGCTCTTTTACGTGGCGACGACCAGGGCGCAAAGTGCCTTGATTCTCTCGGCCGGGATCAGTCCCGACCAAACGCCGAAATCCCCCGCCCTGAAACTCCTGCACGACCAGTTCGATCCGGCCACTGGCGAATGCCGCGCCCCCTTGCCCGACGGGTGGCGGACGCCCAGAGTCAGGGTGATCGACCAGCTTGGGCCTCCAGCCACCGGACCTACCGGCGAACACCGGACCCGGCCTAGATTGCTGGACCTCGCTCAACTGATCATAAATACAACCGTCGAGCCGGAGTCGGTCCAGCCCCGTCGGCCGCGACGCCCCAGGCATCTTAACCTCGACCCAGCCTCGGGCCTCGGGCCGACGGCCGCGCGGGTGGACCGCCTGGTCCGTGCGGTCCTCGCAGACGTTGAGGCCCTGAATCCGGTCGCGATGCCGAGGGTCGTGGCTCGCCTTGCCCATGCGCAGACGCCGTTCGCGACGCCGGACATCCAGAAGGAGGCCGCTGCCCGGCTCGCCCCCTGGGTCGCCAGCCCCCTGGCTCTCGAACTGGGTCGGTCAATCGAGGTGCGCCGGGCCATCCCCTGGGTGGTCGTCTGGCCCCCCGACGACCCGAATCCCACAGTCGTGGATGGTCAAATTGACTTCGCTTATCGCGACCCTCGCGGCGACTGGTGCCTGGTCTTGCTCGCCGACGCGTCAACCCCCGAGCCCCGTGAGCGGCTCCGCCTCTTGCTCTCGGCCCAAGCCGCGCCCGGCCTCGGTCTCGGCCCGATCGCCCGGGGCTGGCGGGTCCAGCTTGGTCCTGACGCTCACCTTCGCGGCGAAGACAGGTTTGAACCCGCCGCCATTGATCAGGCCTTCGCTTTATCAATAGTTGATATCGATTGTAAAATTAATTGATCATGACTGAAAATAAACAACTGATCTGGGAAGCCCGGGGGCGGACCATCGTCGGTGGCGACGGTCGGCCGAAGGTGATGGGGATTGTCAATCTCACCCCCGACAGCTTCTCCGACGGCGGGCAATTCACGGGCTTGGAGCAGGCGAAGGCCCACGCTTTGGAGTTGCTGGCCGAAGGGGCCGACCTGCTTGACCTTGGCGGCGAATCCAGCCGGCCAGGGGCCGAGATTGTGCCCTTGGACGAGGAATTAAGGCGGTTGATTCCGTCCTTGGAAGCGATCACCGAGGCCGTCGATGCGCCGATCTCGATCGATACGGTCAAGGCCGAGGTCGCCCGTCGTGCCCTGGCCCTGGGGGCGTCAGTCGTCAACGACATCACGGCCCTGAGCGGCGATCCAGAGATGGTCAAGGTTGTGGCCGAGTCGGGCGCGGGGGTCGTCTTGATGCACATGGCCGGCACGCCTCAGACGATGCAGATCGACCCTCGGTACGGCAACGTCGTTGAGGAGGTGCGCGACTACCTCGCGAGGCGGATCGACTGGGTCGAGGCGCGCGGCATCCCTCGTTCCAGGATCGCGATTGATCCGGGGATCGGCTTTGGCAAGACGGGCGAGCACAACCGGACGCTCTTGCGGAACCTGCCCAGGTTTGCGACCCTGGGATGCGTCGTCCTGATCGGCACGTCGCGCAAGCGGTTTTTGGGGTCTTTGACCAACCGGCCGATGACCGAACGGCTTATGGCGTCGATCGTTTCGAGCCTGGCGGCCCTGGTCTCTGGGGCCCGGGTTGTCCGGGTTCACGACGTCGGGCCGATGGTCGACGCGGTTCGAGTCTGGGACGCCTTGCGAGGTTGGAATCAATTGCCATGAGCCAAGTCCTTGATGTAAATGACCTTGTGACAGAATGCCAAGACCTGGCCAAACGCGCCAAGGCGGCGTCTCGACGCCTGGCGATCGCGTCTGGTGCGGCCAAGGAAACCTGGCTGAAGCGGTCGGCCGAGGCGATCCGACGTCGCCAGTCCGAGATCCTTGACGCCAACGCTCAAGACCTTGACGCCGCCCCTGGCTATGGCCTGAACGCCGCGGCCATCGACCGCCTGCGACTCGACCCGAAGCGGCTCGACGACATCGCCTCGACCCTGATCGCCGTCGCCGCCTTGCCCGACCCGATCGGCGAGGTGATCGCCTCAAGCCGCCGCCCCAACGGCCTGGAGGTGACGCAGGTCCGCGTCCCCCTGGGTGTGATCTTCATGATCTATGAGAGTCGGCCCAACGTCACCATTGACGCTGCATCGCTTTGCGTTAAAAGTGGCAATGCCGCGATCTTGCGAGGGGGGAAGGAAGCTCTCCAGTCCAACCGCGCCTTGCACCGGGTTCTCGCCGACGAACTTGAGCCCAGCGGCCTGCCTGCCGACGCCGTACAACTGGTCCAGACGACCGACCGCGCCGCCGTGGGCCACCTGCTCGGCCTGCCCGAGTTCATCGACCTGGCCATCCCTCGCGGCGGCGAAAGCCTGATCCGCCGCGTCGTGGCTGAGGCCCGCATGCCGGTCCTGAAGCATTACCAAGGCAATTGCCATATCTATGTGGATGCGAACGTCGATCACAACATGGCCCGCGACGTCACCGTCAACGCCAAGGCCCAGCGCCCCGGCGTCTGCAACGCCGCCGAGACCTTGCTCGTCCATCGCGAAGCCGCCCCGACCTTTCTCCCCCTGGTGGCCGAGACCCTGACCAGGCTCGGCGTCGAGCTTCGCGGCGACGAGGCCAGCAGGGCGATCGTCCCCTCAATGACCCCCGCGAAGCCGGCCGACTGGGATACCGAATATCTTGATCTGATTCTCGCTGTCGCCGTGGTCGATTCACTCGACGAGGCGATCGCCCACATCACGCGACACGGATCGGGGCATACCGATGCGATTGTAACTAGAGACCTCGCCGCCGCCCGCCGGTTCGTGGCCGAAGTCGATAGCTCCGCAGTCCTTGTCAACGCCAGCACCCGGTTCAACGACGGCGGCCAACTCGGCCTCGGCGCCGAGATCGGCATCAGCACCGACAAGTACCACGCCCGAGGCCCCTGCGGCCTCCGCGAGCTGACCAGCACTAAATGGATCGTCTACGGCGACGGCCAGATACGGGGCTGAACGAGGGCTTCCGCGATGGGTCGCGACAACCAGACGCACGTAAAGCAGGTCAAGGCCAAGATCCGTCGCCAGATTGCCCGGCACGTCAAAACGCTCTACCCCGATTGTGTCGCTGACTTCATCGGCCAGCAAGGTCATGCCGCGAAGACGGGTCGAACGTTCGGCTTCCGGGTGCTGGACAACGGCGGCAAGTATCGGTCGAATATCGTCTGGGTAAACCCCAACTACGACGGCGAGATCAATGAGGCTTGGGTTCGATACGAGGTCGATTCGTCGAATCGATAGTCGCTTTGAATCACGAAATCCGCCAAGATAATAATATCACGCATCCTTAATGGGCGTCGTTCGGATCAGGTGTCTGGTCAACCAACCCAGTCGAGGCGGCTCTGGGGCTTTGGCGGCCTCTGTATTCTCTGTTCGCCGTGCCTGATACTCCTCAATCGAATTAAAGACCACGTAATACGCGACATACCTCCAGCGGACGCCGATGATGGTTCCCTGAGTCCAATGGTCTTCCCCGTAGGATGGCTTGCCAACGAGCATCCAGCCATTGCCTTGGCGTTCAAACTCAGGCTCGGTGAGGTCCCAGTTTTGGCCATTGAGAAGTTGCACGAAGACAACTTTGCCAGAGAAGTCAGGGAGGCCCTTTTCGCTCATCTCGCGCCTCAGCTTCGCGTCAATAGCTGATTCGATTCGTTCCATGCAGAGCAATATTCTCACTTTGGAACTTCGCGCTGTCAAGAACCACGCCTGTTAGACAACGGGATGAATCAGCGCCGCGTTGACGCTTGAATTCGACTCGCGAGTCGGTTACATTTTTATGAATCGCATATTGCGGTTTCTGGGACGTGATCAGCGATCGGAGGCTTCAACGGCGATGCGTATCCCGGTCTACCTGGCGTCGAATCGATTGCATGATCGGCTGGGTGCGGAAGTGGCGTTTCCCGAACGTCGGCTGATTGCTAGAAGTCGCGACGATCGGGTGATCGCGATCATTGAGGCGCCGCCGGGCACGCGGGTTCGCCGCCGCCGGGACGAGCATGGGACTGAGCAACTTCTGGTCCCTTTGGGAACCTCGCCCTGGGCGCGGGTCTTCGGTGAGCGGGCGGTGATTCCGGCG
>JBDTIR010000514.1:0-1717 GCA_039936275.1 Isosphaeraceae bacterium
TTCTGGACCTTGAAGTTCGCCGACGTGCTCCGCTCCAACAGCCGCTTGATCCAGGCCAAGGGGGCCCACGTCTTCAACCGCTGGATCAAAGAAAGCATCCAGCAGAACAAGCCGATGGACCAGTTCGTCCGCGAACTCTTGACCGCCGACGGCTCCTCGTTCCAGAACCCGGCGGCCAACTATTATCGGATCAGCCGAGACCCGGAGAACCTGGTCGAAACCACCGCGCAACTCTTCCTCGGCGTCCGGATTCAGTGCGCCAAGTGCCATAATCATGTGTTTGAGAAGTGGACGCAGGATGACTATTATGGCTTCGCGGCCTTCTTCGCCAGGGTCCGCCAGAAAAAGGGCGGCTTGCCGGACGAGGAAGTCGTCTTCAACGCAACGGCCGGCGACGTCCGCCAGCCTCGGACCGGCGCAGTGATGGTTCCTAAAGCGCTTGGCGGCCCTGCGTTCGATCCGGCCAAGGCCGATGGCGCGAACCGTCTCGATCAGCTTGCGGTTTGGCTCACCGGCCCAGAAAACCCGTTCTTCGCCAAGAGCCTGACCAACCGCGTCTGGTATCACCTGATGGGCAGGGGGATCGTGGAGCCGGTCGACGACTTCCGAGACTCCAACCCGTCGTCCAATGACGAGCTGCTCGACGCCTTGGCCGCCGACTTTACCTCGCACGGCTTTGACCTCCGGCACCTGATCCGTACGGTTCTAACCAGCAGGACCTACGGCCTCAGCGCCCAGACGAACGATCTGAACGCCGAGGACACGCTTTACTTCTCTCACGCCTATACCAAGCTCTTGCCGGCCGAGGTTTTGCTTGACGCCATCTCGACCGTCACCAACACCGTCACGCCGTTCGCCGGCCTACCCAACGGCTCAAGGGCCACCCAGATCCCCGACGGCAAGATGGAGAACCCGTTCCTCAAGACCTTCGGCCGCCCCGCCCGCGAACTGGCCTGCGAGTGCGAACGCGAAAGCGACTCGAACCTCTCGCAAGCCCTGCAACTGATCGGCGGCGCCACGGTCAACGGCAAGCTCCGCGACGACAAGGGTCGCATGGCCACCCTGGCCAAGAGCACCTTGTCGCCCGAGGAGATCACCCGGCAGCTTTACCTGGTCGCCCTGGCTCGCGAGCCCAACGCCACCGAAGTTGCCGCCGCCGCCAAGCACCTGACCGCCGCCGCCGACCGCCGTCAGGCCGTCGAAGACCTCGGCTGGGTCTTGATCAACTCCAAGGAATTCCTGTTCCGTCATTGATTCGAGTGATTTGATCATGTGCTGATCATAATTTGCGGACTCCATCCGTCCTCTCAAGCGAGGATGGGTGGGGTCCGTCGTTGTTTCTGGGATCATTGCATCTGGCCAAAAATAGACAATCAGAGGCAGAATTTTCTTGTGTACTAACGAACACCATGATAAAAGAAAGGGCGTTGGTGAGATCGCGCTGATTCCTGCGTGGAGGTCGCCCCAAGATGGCTCGCCGCCCTTCGAACTTGAGTCCGCCGTCCGACCCGGCATGGCCGGCCTTGCCGCTGGTTGGGTTTCGGAGGAACCTTCGCATGGCCCGAGACCAGATCGCAGCGCGTGGCCTGCCCAGGAATGAGGACCGGCCTAACGACCCGGCCCCTGATCGTTGTTCGCCGCTGGAGCCGACTTCTGGTCATCCTGGTCCAGCTCCCTGGCCGGTTCGAGGCGAGTCCAACCCGGACGGTCGCGACTG
>JBDTIR010000515.1:0-8497 GCA_039936275.1 Isosphaeraceae bacterium
CCAGTCGGGCGTCAAGAGCGTCAGGTAGATCGAGCGACACGGTCTTCATGATATTCTCCTTTGCCCGGACCTGGATCCGTGACCAGAAAAATGGGACGGGGTTGTCGAATTCAAGATTGGCGAACGACATCGGCAACTCTTCCGGAGTCAAAAGGATGAGCAGGCTCATCTGGCTCTGGACGTCGTCCGGCAATAGTTCGAGGAACCGCCAGAGGATCTCGTGACGCTCCGCCCGACGGACTCCCGCAAAATCAGGGTCAATGATCCGTACACGGATCGATACCGAATTTTGTCGATAGGCATCAATCCGCGCATGGGGATGTTGATCCTTATAGCCGCGCAGGGCCTGAAGCACCAGGGCGACGATGTTATCGCTCGTTCCCCGAAGTGAAATTGACATCTCAGAGTCTCCCATCCGCTCAGTCCATGATCCCCCTGGTCGTTCTTGTTCAATTAGTCACCCGTCGCGCCTTCGATGTAGATCTCGCTCGGCCGACCATCCTGGTAAAGCACGAAATAGATGCCCTGCCCGCGTTCGTAAGGTAGGGGCTCCATCATCGCTTGGTCCCATCGTTGTCGCCAGATCGGCAGCATGTCCCGAGTCGGGTGATCCGTGCCGAACGATTTGAGAAGCAGCTCGCGGGAGAGCGGGAAGATCGCTCCATTCCGGGGCTCCTGGCTGACGCCGCCGATGTCCAGAATCGATCCCGTCCCGTCCCAGCTCAGGCACTGGAGGGCTTCAAGCTCCTCCCGGGTCTGGATTCCCGGCGCCTCGTCCAGCGACTCCAGCCAGGCCCGGAGACCAGCCAGGCCGAACCGCCGGACCGGCTCGCGGAGAGGTCCCAGGGTGTATTCGGCGATCATCAGTTCGCGGGCGTCCTCATCGACGTCGAAGAAATCCATGTCATCCAAGAGGCTGAGGTCGATCCCCGGCTTTTGATAAACACCTCGCAGGAAGATGTCATGCTGAAGGTCCTCCAGGACCTTATCCATGTCGATCTGGTAAGGAACGATGTGGCTCCAGAAGTTGGCTCCCATCGCTATCTTTCCTCCCGCGAAATGAGTTGCGCCAGGCTTTGTAGGGCGTGTGAAACACGCCGTCTTCCATTCCCGGATGGCGTGTTTCACACGCCCTACAAGAGGGAAATCGCGGCCAATCGCGTAACTCCTACAAACACATCCAATTTTTCAAACGTCCACCGCCAGATGCCAGCGGACCCCCTCGCGAGCCAACCGGCTCAGGACCGTCTCGAATTCCCGGAGGTCGTCGAGCAATTCCACGGTGTTGCCTGCCGCCTGGGGATGGTCCGAGAGGTGACGGATCAGGCCGCGCACCGTCGCCAATCCCGCGTCGGGATCGAACCAATTGGCGTCGGATGGTTCCGGGGCCTCTTCGGATTCGTCGTCATCGTCATCCCCTAAGAGCCCTGCGATATCCACGGATGATGCGCTGAAGAACGACATCAAGGACGAGACGCCGGCATCCTCCGCGATTTGGTCGAGATCCCCGGAACGACCGAGGGCCTTGCCATTCACAAAGGGATCAAAGTCGTCGATCTCGCGTTCTGGCACGATGAATAACGCAACGCCCATATTAAATACCCTTGGCTATTTCAATAATACAGAACGTCTCCAAACTCCACAATTAAATAGACATCGATATCTCAATCAAAGATATCCCAGGTCCGCCAATCGTTGCTGGATCGCCGCGTCTTCTTCCTCGGAGTACGCCACCGGCACGGCGTCGGAATCGATCGGCGGGGCAGGGGGGGACGACTCGTCGGCCGAGGGGGGCTGGAACGAGGGGTCGAGCAGTTCGCTCAAGACCCGGCCGTCCATGTCGGACGGGACGGGAACGCCCAGGAGGTGCAGGACGGTCGGGGCGATGTCGAGCAAGCTGGCCGCTTCGGGATGCGCACCAGGGCGGAACGGGGGGCCAGTGGCGATCAGGACGCCGTCAAGACGGTGGTCGCCGGTCGGGCCGAAGGCGGGCGAGATGACCTTGTGGGTCGTGAAGTCATAGAGGCCGATCGTGCGATAGCGCCAGTCGCCAGGGACCACCGTCAGGTCGGGGGCGAGGTGGGCGTGAGGACCGGAATAGAGTTCCTCGCGCTCGTAAATCCGGTCCACCAAGGGCGCGCCGGTCTCGGGATTGGGGATTTCCAGCAAGCGGGCCTTGAGGTCGTCGAGCAAGGGGCGGACGTCTTCCGGCGCAACGCAACCTTGAGGCTGGCGACCCTGCTGATTGATGAAGATCTGGCCGAAATTCCCCTGTGAGTAAGCTTTGGTGCGCGACCAGTCAATGTGGCGCTTCGACAGGAACGCCTGATCGGCCAGGCGGTCGAGCCCGCTCATCTGCTTGCCTCGAAATCGGCCGACCCGATTCCTCGCCAGGCCGAGCCTGGCCATCTGGCGGTAGAACCACTCCGGGGTCACACCTCGCTGGTAAAACCAGTGTTTCTGGCGAACATAGAACGAATCATCAAGCGCAATATATCCCTGTTCCAGCAGCCAGACGTTGAAGTTGACGTACCACTCGATCGGCCCGAAACCGTGGTCGCTGATCAGGATCAAGGCGGTCTCGGGCGGCAGGGCCGCCTCGATCGCGCCGATGCCGTCGTCAAGTTTCTTCCAGAAGTCAATAAACCCGGCGCGGATGCTCGACAGGTCGCGCCCCCTGGCGACCCGGTGGGTGGGGTCCCAGGCGTGCCAGAGTTCATGCTGAATCCGGTCGGTGGCCATGAGATCAAAAACGAACAGATCCCAGGGGCAGCGGTCCATCAAAAACCGCACGGCTTTGAGATGATGCTCCAGGAACCCGGTCAGTTCGCTCAGAGCCTCAGCCTCGTGACCGCCGTCGTGAACGGCCGTGGACCAGGGGCGATACGGCTCGCCGAGCGCCTGCTCCAGCTCGGCCATGATCGCGGGGTCGCTGGTGAAGTCAGGCGCATCGGCCGGACTGAGGAAATCGCCCAGGAAAAACCCGGGGGAGGGCCTGGGCGGATAGCTCATCGGCACCCCGCCAGCCACGGTCTGCTTGCCGTGCCGCCCGGCAACTTCCCAGACCAGGTCGGACTTGATCGCCCTTGAGGAATTGACCCGACCGCCGAGTGGGTCGTGGCCGTATTCCAGGAACTCGAAGACGCCGTGCTTGCCGGAGTTCTTCCCGGTCATCATCCCGGTCCAGGCCACCGGGCTCAACGGGGGGAAAACCGACCGCAACGACCCCGACGCCCCTTGGGCCTTCAATCTCGCCAGGACCGGCAAGGCCCCCGCCTCGATCAACGGGGTGAGGATGTCCCACGTCGCCCCGTCCAGACCCAGCACAAACGCTTTCATCACGGCAATCCCTCTTGCATGGAATGGGAACGGGGGTCAATGGACGCGGATCTTCCGGATCGCCCTCACGACAATCACTATAATCGGCCAAGACGGGTCTCGGGAAGCATGACTCTTTGGCGGATCGGTCGGGCGGTTGAGCGAACCTTGGGGATTTCGGGAACCAGAATCGACTCTCCGAGCCGAATCGAGGCCGGTCAAGGCAATGGACGACGTGCTCCCTGTCGAAGCCGAATTGATTCTGAACATTCGTTCCGATCGCTTGAATTTTTGCGGAAAATTCCTCATAATCGGCAACGATCCTTTGGGCTTTGCCCTCGCGAACAGGGCTGGTCAGCTTCCTTCGGGACGTTGAACCAAAGGCCAAGGCGTTGCCTTTGGGGCCGCTGGGCCTTCAAAAGCGCCCGATCCAATCAGCCTTCCGGCGGGAGCAACGCGGGGTGCGACCCCGGCTCCCTTTTGAGGCCGGTTTTCCAAAAAAACGGGTTTACTTCCCGGTCGCACCGGACCCATTTTCTTCCACCAAACGAGGAGAGATTCGCCGATGGCCATCGCCGCTACCACGTGCCCCCTGGGGGCCACCGCCCTGCTGGGCCGGGGGTTGACCCCGGGAAAGCTCCGCGGCTTGCAACGGATCAGCAACCCGAACGGAACGCTGACCATGCTGGCGCTGGACCAGAACAGCTCGATGATTGAGATGGCCGCCAAGGCACTCAAGCAGAAGGGGCAGGACCGCGCACCGAGCTATGAGGAGATTGTCGAGGCCAAACTCGACATGATGCGGGAAATGGCCCCGGCCGCCTCGGCGGTCCTGATCGACGCCTTCTACGGTGCCTGGCCGGCGATCGCCTCGGGCGCCTTGCCCCCCGACAAGGGGATGCTCGTGCGGATCGAGAAGTCGGGCAGCCCGAAGAACGCCGTCGGCGGGCCGATGGGTGAGATCGAGCCGGGCATGTCGGTCGAGAAGATCAAGCTCATGGGTGCCGACGCCGTCAAGCTGCTCGCCCCGTTCGAGCCCGGCGAGCGGGTCTCGGCCGAGCACCAGTTCGCCTTGCTCCAGCATGTATTTGAGGAATGCCGCAAGTACGACATTCTCTTGCTCCTGGAGCCGGTCGCCTTCCCGTACGACGGCGAGAAGAAGACCGACGCCAAATATCTTGACCGCAAGGCCGAGACGGTCATCGAGAGCGCCCGCCAGCTCAGCCGATATTGCGACGTCTACAAGGCCGAGTTCCCCGGCACCCTGGGACACGAGTCCGACGACCAGCTCACCAACAATTTGCACGCCCTCAGCGAGGCCAGCGCCCGCCCCTGGGTCCTACTCTCGGCCGGGGTCGATTACCCCGACTACTTCAAGCAGGTCAAGATGGCGATGGAATGCGGCTGCTCGGGCGTGCTCGGCGGCCGAGCCTTCTGGAAGGAATACTTCCTCCAGAACGGCGACCAGGCCCGAACCAAGTTCGCCGCGACTGAGGGACGCAAGCGCGTCGCTGACGTGGACGCCGTCGTCCGCGAGCACGGCACCCCCTGGTTCGCTCGCTACGGCTTCTCCGCTGACGAGCTGACGACCGTTCGCTCGTCCGAAGGGTGGCACGCCCGCTACGCTCCCCACGCCCGCGCGGCCGAGGGCCTGGGCGGCCACTTCGTCCGAGCGGGCGAGGTGTATTGATTCGCTGACACCCGCATATCACTTAAACAAGAACAGGCCACGAGAGCCAGACTCTTGTGGTTTGTTCACGTTCCTGAAATTTCAAATACGGGATACCAACCGTGCTACACCACACCGTTTTTTAGCTCTTCGACCAGGAATGACCAGATGTTATTCTCGTCGTCAAAGACCACTGGATCGATTCGGCGAATCTCGCGCTCCAGCCAGGGGCCGCGATCGTCCCACGCGATCTGCTCGGCCCGCTCTCGCGCCAGGAGACGCTCGGCTGCCTCGAAGCAGGCGAGGAAGCAGGCCAGCGACGAGTTGACGAAGCACCACGGAGGCTGCTCCGATTCGGCGAGTATGTAGCCGAAATGCCCCGTGGTCCGCTCGACGCCCATCGAGGACCAACCGTCATCCACGCTACCGACCCGCAGCACGCGCCCCCCCAGAAGGGGTTCCATCCCAAGGGAGAAAACATGATCGATCCCACGGAATTCCAAGATTTCGGGAACGCCGTGGTCGGAGAGGAACGCCAGGGTCGCGGTCGGTAGAAGCCCCTCGATCGTGTGGCGGTGGTGATCGTTGAGGTGAAGCATCAGCCGCCTTATCGATCGGACAGCAACCCTTGAGGAAGACGGCTCCTGACGTGAGAAGGCCGTCATTGCTTCACGGGTCCGGGATACCGAGTTGACGTCAGATCGCCCGAGCAGTCGGATTGGGAATTTCACGGTGACGGGGCACGGCCGACCGCCGACCGTTTGCCGGATTCTCCCAGATGGCATGGTCCGACCCTTCACGGGCGAGCACGCAGCCGTGGGATCGCAGGTGCTGGATCAAATCCCGCCGGCTCAAGGGACCACGACCCCGGCCGGCCGCACCTCGACGCCCGTACTCGCCCGCAGGTGCAGGTGGATCGGCTCCTCAATCTCCGCCTCCGGGTCGCAGACCGTCGGGTCGGGGCGGGGGAGCGCCTCCCCACGCTCAAGGGCGAACGCAGCCATGTCGAGCAGAGCGGAGACGAGCAGACGCCGGGCCTCGGCCAGATCCCCCCCACAGGTAATGGCCCCCGGGAAGTCCAGGACGTGGGCATGCACCCCGCCCTCAACGAACTGGTAGGCTGCCTTGTATGTGAGCATTGGGATTACGTCGCCCTGACGAGGATCACGACCCCGATGCGGTACCGTTGACGGCAGGTCAGTATATAGGCTGGAGTCGTGCCCCCAACCTCCTGCTGCCAGCGGCACCGCATCCGATGATTTAAAATTTGAAATTTCGTAAAAGCCATTAATACTTGGGCACGAGCTTCGCCCGCTCGTCATACTTCGGATTGTGGACCCACTCGTTGCGCTGGGCACCGAAGCCGCGGTTGATCTCGTCTTGCGCCAGGTCGGCCCAGGGGGTTTTGGGATGGCGCTCGATGACCAGTTTGAGCAGGCGCTCGGCCTCCTTATACCCCTTTTCGGTCTCTTCCTTGGGGGCCTTGCGATCCTTGGAGTGGTCGATGACCCACACCACCTGCCGGTCGGGGCCGGGCGTGGCCTTGGGCTTGAGCTTGCCCTTCTTCATCATCGCGACCATCTCGTCAAGACAGGCGAGGTATTCATAGGCCTTGACTTGATAGGTCACGACCTGGGCGAGCATCAGGTCATAGTGGGCCTGCCAGCGTTTTTCGGGCTCCTTGGCGCGATACTTCTCGAGTGAGCGGACCTTCTTCTCGATGTCCACCAGTTTCTTGAGCCGGACCTGGACTTTCGGGCCTTCGGCGAGGACCGCCTGGGCCAGGGAGGGCAGGTCGATCGGGTATTCCCGGCGGTGGACGAAGGTCGTGTCGGCGGTCTTGCCCTTGGGGTCCGTGAACTGGATGATTTCGAAGAGTGAACGACGCAGAACCGACTTCTGCCGGCGTTCGTTGTAGGCCACCCGGCTTTCGTAATCGGGGACGTATTCCTTCAAGACCGAGATCGAGTACGCCTTCTCTCGCTTGCGGACCCGCATGTTTTCCTCGCTGGGCAGGAGGAAATAGATGCCACCGGTGTCCTTGGCCAGGCGAGCCAGTTCGTAGGGAGCGAAGCCCGAGGGCTGCTCGTCCCAGCGGGTATGTAAGCCGTCGAACTGGAGCGACTCGTGGCCGGCGGTCTCGGGGCCTCGGGTGATGGCGGGCCAGTAGTGGTCCTTGGTCACCGGGTCAACGTAAAGCAGGTGCGCCGTGCTGTAGCCGAAGAGCGACTGCCGACCGACCACGTAGACCGGCACACCCCGGGCGACGGCCAGTTGGCGAGCTTCCTCGACATAGCCGCCGTCGTCGCCAGACTCGTCGGTTACCAGCACGATCAGGAGCCTGCGGTCCTTGGTGATGAACCGGCCGTATTCGCTGATCACCTTCTGGATGGCCGTCAGGACGTTCTCAACGCCCGACTCGTCGACCCGGAGCCGGTCGATCGCCTTACGGATGTTGTTGATGTCGGCGGTGGGCTTGCGTTGCTCAAAGTGCATGTCCTTACCGAAGCCGACGATGGCGTGATTCAAGGCGCCGCTGGACTTCTGCTGGTTGTCCTGGTTCAAGGTGAGCTGCGAGGTGATCGTGTCGAACTTGTCCTTGACGACCTGCTGGTCGTCCTTCATGCTGCCCGACTCGTCAAACAGCCAGACGACGGTCAGTTTGTGTTTGGACAGGTGACGGAGGATCTCGCGGGCGAGTTGGTCGAGCGCCTGGCCGTAGCCGCTGGTTTCGAAGGTGACATCGCCAGCCACTCCGGATCGGCCCGAGCCGTTGCCGCCGCCCTTGCTCATCCCGGCGCCGAGGTCGAGGTCGATCTTGGCGGCCGAGGGAAGCATGGCCAGGCCGCTAAGTTTCGAGACCGTATGGATCGACGGCAAGCTGGTGCGCTCGCCGACGTTAGAGCGGATGCCGCTGACGCTCGGCGTGGCCGACGGCGGACCGCTGCCGGTGCCCAGGCCGCCGCCGACCGAGGCGACCGTGATCGTCTCGCCCACGGCCTGGTCGCGCGGGGCGTCCGACGGCTCGGCCAGGATCGGCGTTAGTTCCTCAGCGCGCTGGCCCGAGAGCTTCGGATCGATCATCGCCGAGTTGAGGTTCTTAACCACCTCTTGAACTTCCGGCGTGAGCGAGGCCAGGCCCAAGGCGCCCAAGAGGCCCACATGAACCATGAACGAGACGACCCAGGCTGGGGCCTCGAACCGCAGGGTCCGCTTCTTGGACTTCTTCCGGCGCAGTTTCGGCCCGGTCAGGGTGGCGGCCTGGTCCTTGGTTGGGGCAGGGGTCTTGGCCTCCGCGGGGGCCGGCAAGGTCGCGGCGGCCTTGGTTTTGGGCGCCCGGAGTCGACCCAAGAGCGAGCCGAACTTGCCCGCCTTGGCCGACGGGACGACCGGCGGAGCGACGGGCGCGGCAGGGGCGTCGGTCGCTGGAGGCGGAGTTGCGGTTAGAGGCGGAGTCGCGACTGGGTTCGGGGTCGATGTCGGGATGGGCGGCGGGGTGAGATCGACGGC
>JBDTIR010000516.1:0-3237 GCA_039936275.1 Isosphaeraceae bacterium
GTGCTTTCTGGAGGTACGTGTGGGGCGGTTTGTAGTCGCGAAATCCCAATAATCCGAACCGGGCAACCCCCTCTGCAACCAAGAGGGGACTTGATTCGTCCCTGAAGTGTGGTAACTCTGGATGAGGAATCTTGTTCGGATCATCCAGAGCGCGGCCCCGCCCTTGCTCGAATTGTTTCCCGGCCGCCTTCACTGTACCTTCTCGGGTCGTGGTCTTTTTTGATCCTTGAAGAGGAGCTTGTCCGATGTCGAACGCCTCGCAACGACACCTGCACCTGGAGACGATCGACGGAGTGACCGTCGTCAGCTTCGTGGATACGAAGATCGTCACCGAGGAAAACATCCAGGAAGTTGGCGACCAACTCTACAGCCTGGTGGAGGAGGAGGGACACAAGAAACTATTGCTCAACTTCGGCAACGTCCAGTATCTTTCCAGCGCCGCCCTGGGCAAGCTGATTAACCTCAAGAAGAAGGTCGCGGCCGTCAAGGGGACCTTGAAATTGTGCTGCATCCACCCAGACCTGCTCGAAGTCTTCCGGATCACCCGGCTGGACCAGGTCTTCGAGATTCATAAAGAGGAACAGCAAGCCCTCGACAAATTCTGAACCGACGGACGGATCAACCACGAAGGCGCAACACGCTCGACAGTAGATGGTGGCGGTTTCTCCCCCTCTCCGTTTTTAAGAGAGGGCTGGAGTGAAGGATTTCTTTCGATCACTCTAACCGACCCCCACCCTCTCCCGAAAGGAGAGGGGATTGGATAACATCACCTATTTTCTGTGTTGTTGCGTCGATTCCGCCTTCTTTTTGGTTGATTTGAACGCAAATGAGTAGTGATCCATCTTCGACGCCGATGATGCAGCAATATCGCGAGCTGAAAGCCCGCGACCCGGACGCGCTCTTGCTCTTCCGTATGGGCGACTTCTACGAGATGTTCGGTGAGGATGCCGAACGCGCCGGAAGCTTGCTCGGCCTGACCGTCACCTCGCGCGACAAAGGCCCCAATCCGATCCCGATGGCCGGTTTTCCCCATCCGGCCTTGGATTCGTACCTGGCGAAGCTGGTCGCCGCTGGTCAGCGCGCGGCGGTCTGTGAGCAGGTGGAAGACCCGAAGCAGGCTAAGGGGTTGGTCAAGCGCGAGGTCGTCCGCGTGGTCACGCCAGGGACGCTCACCGACGACGCCTTTCTCGACCCCAAGACGTCAAACTACCTGGCCGCCGTCGTCGAAAGCCGAGGGAAGCTCGGCCTGGCCTGGGTCGAACTTTCGACCGGCCGGTTCGCCTTGACCGAAGTCTCGCGCCGAGAACTGGCCGACGAAATCGCCAGGCTCGACCCGGCCGAGATTCTGGTCTCCGAGACCATGCTCGACGCCCCCTGGGTCCGCGCCCTCCGCAATCAAAAGGACTGCTCGATCACCGCGCGCCCGTCGTGGGACTTCCAGCCTGATCAAAGTCGCTCGGCCCTCTTTGACCACTTCCGAACCACGACCCTGGGCGGCTTCGGCATCGACGACGACGCCATTGAAGTCAGCGCGGCGGGGGCCTTGATCGCCTATGTCCGCGAGACCCAGAAGTCAGCCCTCGGCCATCTGACCCGGTTGACCCCTTACCGACGCGCCGGCACGCTCAGTCTCGATGAGATGACCAGACGCAGCCTGGAACTGACCCGTACCCTCCGCGAAGGCAAGCGCGAAGGCTCGTTGCTCCAGGTGATTGACCGCACCGTCACCCCGATGGGCAGCCGCCTCCTGGCAGACTGGCTCACCTCTCCTTTGACCAGTCTGGACTTGATTCAGGAACGGCACGCGACCGTGGCCGAACTCGTCGAAGATTCCTCGCTTCGATCCGACCTGCGGGCCGCGTTGGGCAAGGCCCACGACCTGGAACGCCTGGCCGCCAGGGTCGGCACCGGCCGGGCCTCGCCCAGAGACCTCGTCGCCCTCTCCAAAACGCTCGCCCCTTTGCCCAAGATCAAGGCCCGCCTGACCGCCCGACGCTCCCCTCGCCTCGCCGAACTGGAAGCGGCGCTTGAGCTTTGCCCGGAAGTCCGAGCCTCGATTGAGGAGGCCCTGGTTGACGACCCCCCTTTGCCCTTGAAGGAAGGCGGCCTGATCCGCGACGGCTACCACCCGACCCTCGACGAGCTTCGCGAACTGGCCAAAGGAGGCAAGTCCTGGATCGCCCGCTACCAGGCCGATCAGGCCAGACGCACCGGCATCCACGGCCTCAAGGTCGGCTTCAACAAGGTCTTCGGCTACTACATCGAAGTCACCCACAGCCAGAGCGGCAACGGCTCAAAAGTCCCCGCCGACTATATCCGCAAGCAGACCGTCAAGAACGCCGAACGTTACATCACGCCTGAATTAAAAGAGTATGAAGATAAAGTCCTCCGAGCCGAGGACCGGGCCTGCGAGCTGGAATATGAGCTCTTTACCACCTTACGCGATCGAGTGTCCGCCGAGGCCCCTCGCTTGATCCAGGCCGGTTCGGTCCTGGCTCAGATCGACGTCTTGACGTCTCTTGCCGAACTGGCCGTCCGCCAGGGATACTGCCGCCCCGAGATGACGTCCGACCCTGTGCTTGAGATCGAGGCCGGCCGCCATCCGGTGCTCGACGCCTTGATGCCTCATGGCGAGTTCGTGCCCAACGACGCCACGCTCGGCCCCGAGGCCGGCATGGTCCTGGTTATCACCGGACCGAACATGGCGGGTAAAAGTACGTACATCCGTCAGGTCGCCTTGTTGACCATCCTGGCCCAGATGGGCAGCTTCGTCCCGGCCAGGACCGCGCGCCTGGGCGTCGTCGATCGCCTGTTCGCCCGGGTCGGAGCCACTGATGAACTGGGTCGAGGAATGAGCACGTTCATGGTCGAAATGACCGAGACGGCGAACATCCTCAACAACGCCACGTCTCAATAATTGGTCATTCTTGATGAGATCGGCCGAGGCACCAGCACCTTCGACGGCGTCTCCTTGGCCTGGGCGATCACCGAGCACCTGCACGATTCCTTGGGCTGCCGGACCTTGTTCGCCACCCATTATCATGAGCTGGTGGACCTGGAACAGACCAAGCCCCGACTGCGCAACGCTAACGTCGCGGTGCTCGAATCCGAAGGTGAGATCGTCTTCCTGCACCGGATCAACCCCGGCGGGGCCGACCAGAGCTACGGCATCCACGTCGCCCGCCTTGCCGGCGTGCCCGGTCCGGTGCTCGATCGTGCCCGCGAGGTCCTCGCCTT
>JBDTIR010000517.1:0-2540 GCA_039936275.1 Isosphaeraceae bacterium
CGCGATCCCCAGATCCACAATCTGGTGCGTTAACCGCTACGCCACAGCCACCATTTTGAATCGAACCGAGTACAAGGGACCACGATACCCGGATCTTCCGTCCCGCGTCAAGTTGTCTTCCAACCACATCGGAATTGGCCCGGGCGAAAAAAAAAAGGCGCGGTCAACTCTTGACGAGCAGGGGGTCGGGCTGATGGGATGGTTGACGGCCGTCGCCCCGCGTACTTTGTGGGAAGGGCGGCCAGCGAGCAAAGTGGCGGATCACTCCTTGGCCAGGGCCCTTAAACAAAGGGAATCGTCGACGAATGGCTGGTAAACCGCTGCGCATGGGAATCGTCGGCTGCGGCCGGGCCGCGCGGATTCATCTGGACCGTTTGCGCACGCGGGACGACGTTCAGATTGTGGGCTGCGCGGATTTGAACCTGGAAGCCGCTCGAACCCTGGGACGTCAGGTCTCGGCCGACGAGCCGCCCCCGGCGTTCGCCGACCACAAGGAACTGCTGGCCAAGGCCGCTCCCGACGCCCTGGCGATCTTCACGCCCCACCTGGCTCACTATCGCCCGGCGATGGATGCGCTTCAGGCCGGTTGTCATGTGTTCATTGAGAAGCCGCTCTCGACCAATGCGCAGGAGGCGCAGGATATCGTCGGGTTGGCCAAGGGGCGCAATCTCAGGGTGGGCGTCGGTCATCAATATCGCCTCTTGCCTTCACTGGTCGAGGCGCGTCGGCAGGTGTCTGACGGGGTGATCGGCCCGTTACGCTTGGTCACGGCGGTCCTGGCGGCCCCCTGGCTGGCCTTGCACCAGACGCCTGGCGATTCCTGGCGGCTCGACCCGAAGATCGCTGGTGGGGGCCTTCTGGCCGACGCGGGCGAGCACCTGATTGACGCCTTGCTCTGGACGACCGGTCAGAGCGCGCAAGAGACCGCGGCCTTTCAAGACCAGCAAGGGTCGGGCCTTGATCTCGTGACCGCTGCCACGGTTCGCCTCGATTACGGTACGCTGGCCACCCTGGGCCTCTCCGGAGTCGCCCCCGCCTCCTGGTTCGAGATCAGCTACTTCGGCACTTCGGGATGCATCCGGGCGACCGATCAGGCCCTCTGGCTCGAACAGGGCGGCTCGGCCCGCTCGGCCGTTGCCTTGCCCGCGCCGACCGAGACCATCGACGGCAATTTTGTGACCGCCGTACTCGGAGGAACGCCCCCCTGTTGTCCAGCCGACCAGGCCGTCGATACCGTCAGGCTTCTCGAGGCAATCAGCCGTTCGGCCGCGACCGGGCAGGTGGTTCGCCTGGTCTGACATCTTTTGAGAAAATCCAATGGAAAAAGCCCGGGTGAAGACCGAGACCGCTGATCGCCGAGAATCGTTGCACGGCAACGCTTGACAATCTTCCTCTTCAAGACTACCTGTTAGTGCTTCGCTTCAACCCGTTTGGAGCGAACTTTTGACCCCTGCCGGGCGAGCCGGTACATCGAAACCGAGGGAACCAATGTTGGGGGACGAGCGTCGCCCCGACTTCCTTTGCCTTGAGGACCGACCTGATGTTGGACCGACTGGACCTGCTCGCGATTCTGGAACGAGGCCCGGCTACCGCCGGAGCGATAGCCGTCGCCGATCGGCTACCCCCTCCTTTGCTCGACCGGCACCCCGCCGATGAAGAGGACGTCGAGGAATTTGAGGAGGACCTCGACGGCGACGACGACGAGGAATTTGATGACGAAGACGATGAATTTGACGACGAGGATCTTGATGATGACGACGACCTCGACGACGAAGAAGACCTGAGCGAGATCGACGAGATCGACATCGACGAGGACGACGACCTCGACGACGATGACGACCTCGACGACCTTGACGACGATGAAGACGAAGATCTCGACGTGATCTAATCGACCCGCGCCCGCCAACGATTCCCCAAAAAGGAGGACGGACAGGTCGTCCACCCTCCTTTTTGGGGAATTCAACGGTGCCGCTGTCGCCCGCTCGCAAATTCTGGCGAGGGTGGACTAGATCGAGAGGGGTGGTTTGGGCGATGATGGGGTGTTACCGGCCGCGCGCCCCCTGGGAGCGAGCCGCGCCGATGGTCCATCGCGGGAAAGAGAGAGTCTCCATCATGGCCGCAGCCGAGAACCGTTCCGGAGATTCCGCTCCCGAGCGCCCGTCGCCTGAATCTCCGACCCGACGGCTCCGGGCTTTGTCCCAGGCCGACTTCGAGCTTGAGTTCTTCGGCGCGATCCTCGAACGCGATCCGTGCTATACGGCCGTCTTGCGGGTTCAGGCTGAGGTCCTGGCCGCCCGAGGGCTCCACGCCCGAACCCTCCAGATCGACCGCCGCCTGGTCCGCCTCCTGCCAGACCGGCCGATCCCCTGGTATAACCTGGCCTGTAGCTACGCCGTGCTCGGCATGACCGACCCGGCCCTTGCCGCCCTCCAGCGCGCCCTGGAATTACACTATCCACGCCCCGACATCCTGGCCAGAGACCCCGACCTGGCCTCCTTGCATCAGGACCCGCGCTTCCTTCGGCTCCTCGCCCGCTCGCG
>JBDTIR010000518.1:0-8569 GCA_039936275.1 Isosphaeraceae bacterium
ATCATGTGCGGAACGCCGTCGATCTCGACGACCATCCGCCGCTTGAAATCCTTGGCGGGAACCACGGTGGATCGGTCCTTCAAATCCAAAAGAACGGGCGACGCGGTCTCTATGGGGCGCGCGGGCCGACTTCGGAGCGTTGGGTTGGAAGTGGGGCCAAAGGGACATATCCTACCGATCGAAGGGCGGTCCGGTCAAAGGAGTCAATCGAGGAATTCGGCCCAACTCTCTTTGGGGATTTCCCGGGTAAGCCGGGGCCTCGTTGACAAGCGAGCGAGCGGGGGATAGTTTCGGTGCTTCGCTTCGACCCGTCACCCGTACGATCTTACGATGCCAGACTCTCAACCTCGCGATGACTCCGAGCTTCTGAAGCAATGCGAGCGCGTGCTGGACTACCGGTTTCTTGACCCAAGTCAGCTTCGCTCGGCATTGACCCACGCCTCGGGGGCCGACCACCGGCTCGCCTCGAATGAGCGCCTGGAGTTCCTTGGCGACGCCATTCTCGGCGCTGTGGTGTGCGACCTGCTCTACCGCAAGTTCCCGGAATATCTGGAAGGGGAGCTCACCAGGATCAAGTCGGTGGTCGTCTCGCGGAAGACCTGCACCCGGGTTTCCCGAGACCTCGGGCTTGAAGAGTTCCTGGTACTGGGCAAGGGGATCGGCTCGCAAGGCCAGACCCCGGACTCGGTGCTCGCCGACGTCTTCGAGAGCTTGATCGGCGCCTTGTATCTCGACGGCGGCATGGACGCGGCTCGGCGGTTCATCATCACGCACATCGAGCCCGAGATTGCCGAGACGGTCGCCGGTCACGGCACGATCAACTACAAGAGCAGTCTCCAGCAGGTCGCCCAGCGCCAGTTCGGATCAACGCCGACGTACCTGATGCTCGACGAGAAAGGCCCCGACCACTTGAAATGCTTCAAGATGGCGGCCGAGATCGGCACCAGGCGCTATCCAGCCGCCTGGGGTCCGAGCAAGAAGGACGCCGAGCAACGGGCGGCGATGAACGCCCTGTCTCACCTGGCGGGTGATCCGATCCCGTTTGAGGCGGATTGAGGCCCTTCGGGGAATCGAGTCTCTTGCGGCCCCCCTGCCCTGGCGTTAAGATTCCGGGAAGCTAGAAGTCGAATGGGGTTTGCCTCGTCCCCCTGCGTTGCCACTCCTTGCGCCCTCTTCGACGTTTCGCGGACCAACAAAAGGGGTTGACCTTTGAGTGGCGCCTTGGTTGCCGACTTCGGCATCGGCCCCGAGAGCTGGCTGATTCTGTCCTTGATCTCATGTGTGACGATCTTCTTCAAGTTCAGCCGATTCTGGAGCGTTCGCAACCTTGACCTGTTCTTGTTGTTCATCCTGGCTCCCGGTTTGATGCAACTGGTCGGCCGAGGCGAGCACCCTCCTTGGGGTCCGTTCGTCTGGCTCTTCATCGGCTCGACCTGCTGGCTGGTTCGTTGTCTTCTCGACCTGGGCCTGACCCGGAGGCCGCTCCTGGAGCCGAACCTGAGCGCGGCCGGGCTGGCCTGTCTCTCGGTCGGAATCCTGGGCCTGATCATCGCCGAGGCGGTCAGTCTTCCCGCGGGTGAGGAAGCCTCCAGGAATCCAGCCGACCCCAGGTCGAGCCGGGCCGCAGACCCGGCGCCCGCGCCGCCGGGGTCCATCGGCCAGGACGCGACCGTCAACCGGGTGCTCCGGCAGACCCCCCTACCCTCCCCCTTGGTCGGTAAGCCCGCGGCGATGGTCTTGTTGCGCGTCCTGGCGTGCCTGGCACAGTTGGGCCTGGCCGCCGGCCTCCTGGCCGTGGGTTGGCGACACTTTGAGCGGCCGATCTCCGGCCTGGCGGTTGCGAGTTGCTACCTCTTGGTCCCGTATACCCGGATCGCCCTGGTCGATACCGGACAACTTTTGCCGTCGGCCCTGATCGTGGCGGCGGTGGTTGCGTACCGATGGCCGGCCGTCTCCGGGGCCTTGATCGGTCTGGCCGCTGGGTGGATGCCGGCCTGCCTGGGCCTGATCCCACTCTGGGCCGGGTTTTATCGAGGCCGGGGGATCGGCCGATTCCTGATTACGGCCTTGACCTGTATCATCGTGTGCGGACTGCTGGCTTACGTCTTCACCGACCTGGCCGTCTGGGCCAGAGCCTTGCGGGCGAGGAGCCTGGACGAGGTTGGTCTCTTGCCAGGAACCGAGTCGCCCACGTCCGGCAGCTTCTGGACCGGGATTGATCCCGTTTACCGGCTTCCGGTCCAGATTGCCTACCTGGCCTTTGTCCTCGTGGTCGCGGTCTGGCCCGCCGAGAAGAACCTTGGCGAGCTGATCTCCCTGTCGGCCGCACTCCTGGTCGCCAGTCAGTTCTGGTATCTGGAAGCGGGCGGAACCTTGGTCCTGCTGTATCTTCCCATGATCCTGCTGATGATGTTCCGACCCAACCTGACCACGAAACGACCCCGGCTCCGTCCCCGCGCCGAGCGCGTCCAGCGGGGAGCGTTCGTCTCGGGTGGATAACCCCCCTTCCCTTCGCCAGTTCGATCAGGATCCATACTGTCCAGGATTGAGGCCGAGGCCAACGATGCTGCATCCCTGGACCACATTCAGGCCAAGGGCTTCGGCCTTCTGGACAACTTCGGCGGTGTCGGTTCCCGGGTTCAGCCAGACCTCGCCGACGGCTTGGTTCGCGATCTGATCCAGAACCGCCAGAACGACCTTCGGCGGCACGTAGAAACTGACCCGGTCGAGACGATCGGACAGCACGTCGTTGACCGTCGCGAAGGCCGGCAAGCCTTCCACCTCAGATGCGTTCGGGTTGATCGGGTCCACCTGAAAGCCTGAGTCTCGGTAAGCGCGGACGGCCTTGTTGCCGAACTTGGTCCGGTCGTTGCTGGCACCGATCACGGCGACACTAGGGGCGGACATCACGGAGCCTCCATTTTCGAGGAACACCAAGGCCGTTGAGGACTTGCCCGCAACCTCAAGGCTGGGGACAATCAACGGTTGGCGGGCGTCCCGTCTTGATTGTACCCTGGAACGGAGTGGACTTCCCGTGGAACTGACCTACGACGCGATCGCCAAGCGGATCGATCACTCCTTGCTCAGCCCGACCCTGACCCGCGAGGAACTCGAAGAAGGCTGCCTCTTGGCTGCGGACTACCGGGTCGCCAGTGTCTGTATCAAACCCTTTGCCGTCAAGCTCGCCCATGAGATCCTTGATGGTTCGAGCGTTGCGGTCGGCACGACGATCGGCTTTCCCCATGGCGGCAACCTCACCGCCGTGAAGGTCTTCGAAGCCGAACGCGCCATGGATGACGGCGCTGTCGAGCTGGACATGGTTATCAATATCGGCCAGGCCCTGGGCGGCGAATGGCAACACGTCCGCGACGATATCGCCGCCGTGGTCGAAGCGGCCCACCGGCGCGGGTCGATCGTCAAAGTGATCTTCGAGAACTGCAATCTCGACTCGGACCAGATCCAGCGCCTCTGCCAGATCTGTGGCGAGGTCCGGGCTGACTTCGTCAAGACCTCGACCGGCTACGGCCACGGAGGCGCCACGCACGACGACCTGAAGCTCATGCGGGCCTCCGCCCCGCCGCACGTCAAGCTCAAAGCGGCCGGAGGCGTCCGCACGCTCGACGCCGCGATCGCCGTGGCCGAACTGGGCTGCGACCGGATCGGGGCCAGCCAGACAGCCGCCATGCTCGACGAGTTGAACGCCCGGCTTCGCGGTGAACCATCGGCCCCGCATAGGTCAGGCGTTTCACGTGAAACATCGGGGGAATATTGAGGACGGAGGGCGCAGCGGTCCAGGCGCTCCGTCTCGATCCACGATTCGTTGGTCTGAAGAGGTCGAAGCGACCGGTCGTTTCAGACAGAACCCTCACCCCGGCCTTCTCCCAGAGGGAGAGGGAGTTGATTTCCGGCCCCCTCTCCTCCCGGGAGAGGGTTAGGGTGAGGGTCATTGAGTGGAACAATTCACCCGAGTCGGACCCTCTCCCAGTGGGAGAGGGAGCTGAGTGGGTCGATCAATCGGGGCGACCAGATTCGAACTGGTGACCTCCTGCTCCCAAGGCAGGCGCGCTACCAGGCTGCGCTACGCCCCGTGCTCCCTTGTCAAGAACCAGAGTATCCTAAGCTCAGACGGGTCATTCGGTCAAGGTCAAGGGGTGGGAGGATTCCGAAGTTCGAATGCCTTTGGATGTCGAGCCGCCGTCCCCACCCTGCCCTTTGGCAATCGCCTTGGTTCCATCGGACGTCTCATCCGAGGGCGACGATTCAGGCGAGGCCATCAGGCCGTGGACCAGGCAGAGAATCTCATCCGGTTCGAGCGGCTTGGTCAGAATAGCCCGGAAGATGGATCGGAGCGGGACCACGGCCGGATCGTCCAGGTCGTGGCCTGTGATCAGCACCAAGGGGATACCCGGGTAGCGCGCTTGCAGAAGACGGCCGAGCGTGCCGCCGTCGATCTCGGGCATGGCCAGGTCGGTCACGACGACCCGAGGCCGGCGGGTATTACAATAGACCAGGGCGTCGGCTGGCGATCCGGCCGCCACGCACCGAAGCCCGGCGCGTTCCATGACCTCGCTCAACCCTCGAAGGCTTGGCTCGTGGTCATCAACCAAAAGGATAAATGGCCGGGCCGCCGGAAGTGTTGTCGTGGTGCTGATACAAAGGGGGGCGGTTCGCATGGGTGTCTCATCCTATAAGACTCAAGCGGCGCATGCGCCGAGAGGCCAGCGAAGTTGCAGCAAGAGACCATCCTCCAGGGAAGCGTCAAGTCGGCCGCCATGGGCCGTGATGATGCGGGCCAGGAGCGGGAGCGCGAGGCAAGGGGCGTCGCCTTCAGGCGCGTCGTCGAGTGGCAAGCACGTGACTTCCGGCTCGCGCCAGAGAACGACGACGTCTTCGCCGGCAACATGCCACTCGACATGGACCAAGGAGTTCGCCTTGGCATTGTCGGTACGCCAGGCGGCCAGAGCGTCCAGCCCCTGCCCCAGACGGATCGGATCAAAGTGGCCTACCGCCTGGTCTGAGGGCGACGTCAGCATGAACCGAACCTGGCGAGACTCGAAGCCCTTGGACCATTTGGCGTGCAGATCGTCGAAGAGCATCCCGACGGTCAGGCGCATCGGCGTGAGCGACATGGGTCGATAGATCGTTTGCAGTCGCTCCACAAAGCCTTCGATGGTCCGGTACCGGCGATCAAGCTCCGCCCAGTATTCGTCCAGATGCTTCGGCCCGTCTTGTCGGGCAAGGTAGATACTCAGCTTCAAGCTGTTCAGGCGATTGCGAACGAGGTGGTTGAATTCACCGAGGGTCTCATAGAGTGTGCTGAGCTGTTCGGCGCTCGCCGTGATCTTGAGCAGGTCTCCAGCCAGTCCACGAACCAGGTTGCACTCCGAGTCGGACAATTGAGGAATCCCCCACCAACGTGGTTCGCTCCGCGCGACCGGTTCAGGTCGATCGGCAAACAGTTTATGATGATGCAGCGACTGACGGTGTGACCTTCGCGAGATGCATTTCCAAGCAACAAGGCAAACCCGATGCCGGGCTCGCTCCTTGGTTTTCCCTGTTCAACCAGTCTGGCTCGTTGAAGGGACTTGCGTCACGACCTTCAACGCAGGTTGATCCGATCGAAGCCGGTTCCCCGTGAACCCGGGTTCCCGTTTCGTGATCCGGCTCGGGGTGATTGGGAAGTCAATTGGACGGCCAGGCCCACTGGCGAAGACCATGAAAACGACCCCAGTCCGATCGACGGGCTGGGGTCTTGGGAGGCTCTGGTTGACTTCACAAAGAGCGACGACCGGCTTAGCCGCGGATCAAGGTCGTGATCCGATCAAACTCTTCCTGGGAGTTGAAGTCGATGACGATCTGGCCGCGGTCACGCTTCTTGACGCGGATCAGGACGGGGGTTCCGAACCGGCTCCGCAGGTTCTCCTCAAGTTCCAGGACGTGCGGGGTTCGCCCACCCGCGGGAGTCGAACCGGGCTCGGCGGGGTCTTTACGGACCCGGGGCCGGGCCGGGGTGGCTTCGCCGGTTGCCACCAGGGCCTCGGTCTGGCGAACCGAGAGGTGCTCGGCGATGACCTGGGCGCAGGTGACGACCTGCTGGGCCGGGTCGGCCAGACCGAGCAAGGCGCGGGCATGCCCCTGGGTGAGCTTCTTGGCCATCACTGCGTCTCGGACCTCGTCAGGCAGGTCGAGCAAGCGGAGCAGGTTCGACACAGTCGAGCGGTCCAGGCCGAGCCGGCCGGCCAGTTCCTCCTGGGTGCCGCCGTAGGCGTTCAGGTAGTTGCGGAAGGCGGTCGCCTTCTCGATGGCGTTGAGGTCCTCGCGCTGGAGGTTCTCAACCATCGCCAGTTCACTGACCCGTTGGTCGTCCAGGTCCATGACCCGCGCGGGGATGTCGTGCAGTTGGGCTTCGACGGCCGCACGAAGCCGGCGCTCACCGGCGACGAGTTGATAGCGGTCGCCGACCGGGCGAACCAGGACCGGCTGAAGCATGCCGTGCTGACGGAGCGAGTCAGCCAACGCGGCGATCTCAGCCTGGTCAAAGTGGCGGCGGGGCTGGAACGGGTTCGGGTCCAGTTGATCGACCGCGATATGCATCAGCTCAGCGGCTTCAAGCGAGCTGGCCTCAAACCCGCCTTCTCCGGTCCCGAGCAGTGATTCCAGGCCGCGTCCGAGTCGTCGCTTATTCACGGTCAATGACCTCCAGCACAAGTTCCGCGTAGGCCCGGGCCCCTCGGGCCCTGGGGGCATAATCGAGCACGCTCAGGCCGTGGCTGGGCGACTCGCTGATATTGACGTCACGAGGGATCAAGGTGTCAAAGACGGTCTCGGCGAAGTACCCGCGCACCTCGTTGGCCACCTCGTTGGCCAGCTCCAAGGCCGGGTCGAACATCGTCAGGACGATGCCGCCGATCTCAAGCCGGTTGTTGTCTCTGGCCTTGGTATGACGGGCCAGGTCGATGATCTGCGAAAGGCCCTCCATGGCGAAGTATTCGCACTGGATCGGGATGTAGATCTCGGCCGAGGCCCCCAGGGCGGCCCTGGTCAACTGGCCGGTCGACGGGGGGCAATCCAGGAAGACGTAGTCGAAGTGGCTCAGTTCACCGGCAAGCTGCTGGCGGAGGACCGAGGCCCGCTGCCGGTTCGAGGCCGAGAGCGCGTCGGCGTCGGCCAGGCTCTGAGATCCTGGCAAGACGTGCAGCCTGGGCTGGGCCGTCTCGACGATCGACTCGGCCAAGCCTTTGCCGGCGAGCAAGGGGTGCCTGTGCGCCGGCTCGACGCCCAGACCGCTGGTCGCGTTGCACTGGGGATCGCAGTCAATGACCAGGGCGGTCTTACCCGCCTTGGCCAATCCCGCGGCAAGGTTAATGGCGGTCGTGGTCTTGCCGACGCCGCCTTTCTGATTGGCCACGCAGATGATCTTGGCCACGGTCGTCTCTTCTCCGGGTCGCACCCTTTGAACTGTTGTTTGCGAAAGGATGGCGAACGGCCGAGGGGCAAGTGTCGGGCAAGCCGTCGCCCGCCGATCACCCCAAAGGACGTCACTCGTCCCCGAAAGGGCGCGGCGGGATGGTAATCCCGGGGGCGAATCATGTAAAGCTCAACCCGCCGTTGGGCCCTGGACGAGCCCTCTACAGGAGGCCAAGACGTCCGGCTTCTCGTTGAAGCGCGTCGCTGTAGCTGAGCGGGTAGGGGGCCGTCGCGTCCGGTCCCCGAAGTCCGTCGGGCAGTGCCGAGCATTGCTCGGCGTTGTACTGGCGGATGGCGTCAAGGGTGGGCAAGGGGCTCGTGAGCTGTCCGTCGCGGACGACCAAGCTCAGCAAAGGCTCGCCGGGGGCTGATTCATCCGCCTTGGTGATGTGGTCCCCTTGGAAACGTCCTCGGGCGTCTCGGGTGCGATAGACCTGTTTGGCCAAGGGGTACGTGAGCTTGCCAGGAGCCTTCTTGATGCGACCGACACCGTCGATGGCAACCAGCTTGTAGACCATCGACAGGGCCGGGGCGTCTCGGCTGGTGACCAGTTCGGTGCCGACTCCGAAGGCGTCGATCGGCGCTCCGCCTTGAACCAGGCGGTCAATCTTCCACTCGTCGAGGTCGCCGCTGGCGAAGACCTTGACCTCGCGTCGATCGCGTTCGTCAAGAATCCGGCGGGCCCGGCGGGCAAGCTCTCCGAGGTCGCCGCTATCGAGCCGAACCGCCTGGACCGGCGGCTCGATCCGCGCAGCTTGGCGAACGCCTTCCTCGGTGTCGTAGGTATCAACGAGCAAGGTCGTCGCCTCAGGGAAGGTGCGCGCGAAGGTCTCGAACGCCTCGAACTCGGTCTCGAACGACTGGACCCAGGAATGGGCCATCGTGCCGACGCAAGGGATGCCCACTCGCCGAGCCGCCTCGACATGGCTCGTCCCGGCGCAGCCGGCCAGATAGGAAGCTCGGGCCGCGAGCAGGCCGGCATGGGGACCGTGGCCTCGGCGGGCTCCAAAGTCAAAGACCGGCCGGCCTCGGGCTGCTTCGACGATCCTGGCCGCCTTCGACGCCACCAACGTTGGATAGTTGAGCGAGGCGATCAGGAAGG
>JBDTIR010000519.1:0-2045 GCA_039936275.1 Isosphaeraceae bacterium
GTCGCCGTGCTCGTCGCCATTGTCGCTCGTTCGTGGGTGACAGTCGATGAAACCCAATTCGTCCTGATTACCGAGTTTGGCAAGCCAGTTGTCGTTTATGGCGACGAGCCGAATGAGTCAGGGCTTCACCTGAAACCCCCCTGGCAATCGGCAAGGGCGATCGACCGCCGCATCCAGGTCTTTGACCCGCCGCCGCGCGAGACCATTACCGGCGACAAGCGAAACCTGGAAGTCGCCAGTTACGTCGTCTGGCGGGTGGCCGACCCTGAGCGGTTCCTGCGCTCAGCCGCGACTCCGGAATCGGCCGAGGCGCGATTAGAAGAGCGGGTCGCCGCGGCCTTGAACAACGCGGTGGGCCGTCGAGACCTGGCCAGCCTCGCCTCGACCGATCCGAAGGTCTGGGCGCTCGATACCTTGACTGAGGAAGTCCTGGCCGCCGTCGCCAAGGCGGCCAGGGAGGAACTGGGCGTCGAGGTTGTCGACGTCCGGCTCCGTCGGTTCAGCTATCCGCTTGAAGTTCGGCCCGCCATCTTCGACCTGATCCGCAGTGAGCGCCGGCAGGTCGCCGCCACGCTCAGAGCCGAAGGAGAGGCGCAATATCAGACCATCACCAGCCAGGCCGACCGCCAGCGCGACGCCCTCTTGGCCGATGCGGACGCCGAGGCCGAACGCATCCGAGGCCGGGGTGAGGCCGAGGCCACCCGCGTGCTCAACGAGGCCCACGCCCGCGATCCCAAGTTTTATGAATTCATGAGATCATTGGAAACGTATCGATCTTTACTTGACGAAAAATCCACCGTCGTCCTCTCCTCAAACAGCCCCCTGCTCCGCCTCTTGACCCAGGGGCCGTCCGACGACCTCTTGAAGCAAGGCCCGCCAGCCCCCACGCCCGGCAACCGCGTGGCCGATCGGCCGGAGGTCAAGCCGTGAAGACGCGATTGACGTTCATGGCGCTGGCGATTCTTGGGATTGCAGGCGTTTTGATATCCGGCCTGTTTGTGATTCCACCTGGAGAAGCAGCCGTGGTCCGCCGTCTGGGCAAGGTCTTGCCGCGCCCCCGGGAACCCGGCCTGCACTGGGCCTGGCCCCTCGGACTCGATCAGGTAACCCGGGTGCGCACCGAAGAGGTCCGCCGCCTGGCGATCGGTCGCGCCGACACCGCAGGGCCCGACGACGATCCCAGCGTCGGCGAGTTCCTCACTGGCGATCTGAACCTGCTCCGCGCCCGAGCGGTCGTTCAGTATCGGGTGGCCGATCCAACCGCGTTCGTGCTTCGCTCCGGCAATGCCGACCGCTTGCTGGAACGTCTGGCCGAGTCGAGCTTGACCCGGGCCCTGGCCCGTCAGGGGATCGACCTGGCCTTGCGTTCGGGTCGGGCCGAATTGGCTCTCGACGTGGCCGACGACCTGGCGCGCTCGGTCGAGCGACACGGCCTCGGACTGCGTATCCTGGGCGTGAGCCTGACCGACGCCCGCCCTCCGATCGAGGTCCAACCTGACTTCGCCGCCGCGCAGGCCGCGCAGAGCGATCACGACCGCCGACTTTTTGAGGCCGAGACCTACGGCAAAACAACCCGGATTGCCGCCCGGGCCGAGGCCCTTGCCCGCGTCGAGCAGGCCAAAACCCGCGCCAGCCGCGTGACTGCACTCGCCCGGGGGCGGGCCGACCACTTCCGATCCCTGCTCGTCGAAGCCAAGGAGGCCCGGCCGCTCACCGTCGCTCGGCTCTATCGCGACGCCCTGCGCGACCTCTTGCCCCGCGTCCGCCGCAAGCTCGTGCTCACCCCTGACGAACCGATTGACCTGAGTATTCTCGGCGCCGGGCCGTAGAACGCTCGGCAAGAGCGCTCTCACATGAGTGGCTATCGGGGAATCACGATCCGAAAACCAGCCACACATGTGACGTCGGTTGGCTTCGCATCGGGATTTCCGGGTCGGTTCCAGGGGGCGCCCACCGTCAAAACGGCTTAACTCCGCGCGCACCGCCCTCTCGGGGTCAACAGACCAATGGTCCGGACGTCGCCTTTACGATTGAATTGTCAAAGA
>JBDTIR010000520.1:0-5130 GCA_039936275.1 Isosphaeraceae bacterium
GCCTCAACCTACCGGCACGCACCTGGTATAATTATGAGACCGGCGTAACCGTGCCCGCTGAAGTTTTATTAGCCTTTATCGATCAAACTGGCACGAATCCACACTGGCTGCTCAACGGCGAAGGGCCGAAGTACCGCCACGGCCTGGAAGACATGGTTCTCTCGGAACTAACGCCCGAACAGCTAATCCGCCGAGGTTTGGAGAAACTGGAAGAGACGCCCAATGAGGTCGTGCTCATCGCCCCTGAGAACCTACCGGAAGAGAGCGTCTCTGACTTTGTCGCCGTTGGCCTGGTCAGTCTGGCCTCTCTCGGCGGAGAGTCTTCCTCGTCAAGTCGGATTGAGGGATACATCCTTGCCTACCGCCAGTGGATTCCCCATCCCAGGGAAACCGTGGCCGTTTTGCTCGACGACGACGCCATGTACCCGATCCTGCCGGCCGGCTCGGTCGTCGCGATTGATCGCGCGGTGCGCGACCCGCAACAACTTCAAGGCCGGCTCGTCGCAGCCCGCGTCGAGGGACCTGCGATGGTTCGTTGGCTCGACATCAGCGGCCGACACCTGATCTTTCGCCCCAATCAGCCCTCTCGCGAACACCCCATCATTCCCGTCGAACTCGACCAACACTCGGCCGCCCCGATCGTCGGTCAGGTCGTCTGGTCCTGGAGCCGGTTCGCCAGGCCGTGAACGGCTATCAAAATTAACGAATTCTCAATAAAAACACTTGAGCAACTTGCTTACTTTTTTCGTCCAACTCCCGCTCCAGGGGCGGGCGACTTGGAACCGCCCACGATGGCGACGGCTCCCAGAGCCGCGGCCTGTTCGGCGAGATCGTCCTCCAGCGTGGCGACGTGACCAAGATGACGCCGGGCGAGCAACGATGCGTAGAGTCCGCGTCTTGGCTGGCTGCCGCCGACCCAGACGGGGGCTTTGTCGTTGAGGATCGGGTGGTTCGCCAGGTCTGCGACGTCGACGGCCGCCACTGCGCTGATCCAGAAAGCGGCGCGCTGTTGGGGATCGAGGGCGTGGGACAGGTCGGCCAGGCGCACGGCGAAGGCCGCGCGGCCCAGCCCTTGGCGTTGAGCCAGCCGGACCCCCGCTGCGACGGCGTCAGGGTCAAGGTTCTCGGGGAGGTCGTCCGGAAGGCTGGCGGCCAGCAGGGTATGCCCGGCCACGGCCGCTGTGAGTTCGCCGGCTAGGGTCGAATGGCTCCGGACGATCCGACCGTCGGCATCGACCTGAATGAGCTTGGTGTGCGACCCCGGCCAGAGAAAGACCGAGGCGCCTGGACGTCCCAAGGCAAGCCAGGCCCCCAGGGTCGAGCACTCCTCGCCGCGCATCACGTCCACAACGGTCCAGCCCTCAACGCCAGGCCCTGGAGGGGTCCGCACCCCCGGCACGAAGGCGATCGGCTCGTCGGCGACCTCGGGCAGGTTAGCCAGAACGACCCCGCGCGCCAGCTCGGCGAGGCCCGCGGGGGCCTCGAGATGCGGCACGTGGCAAAGGCCCATCTCGGACGAGAGCATGCCGGCGGCGACAATCCGAAGGGGGCGATCCGGGCTCGCTGCTCGCCGCACCTCTTCAATGCACTCGCGGACTGCGTCGGCCAGCCGAAGTCCGCCGGTCGAGAGGACCGTGTCGCGCACGCCCCAGGGGCGTCGGGCGGTCGCGACGACCCGGCCGTCACACACGAGCCTGGCCCTGGTATTGGTCGTACCGCCGTCCAGCGCGACGGCCCATTCGGAATTTTGTCGCGGATCGCTCATGTTTTTGCTTGCCTTCGGGTCGCTGCGGGGTGATCTTGGCTTGGGAGCATCAAGCGCTGGTTCGTTCCGTTCCCGGCCAGCCTGCTCGTTTCGTTCCGACCCAAAGGATACTCGATCTCACTCATGACGTCTTCCCGCGATCTCGGCGTCCGCCGTCTGAACATGCTCTTGAAACGGGCGCGCGAGCCAGTCTTCCTGCTCGACGCGGAGCGGACGTTGGTCTACGTCAACCCGGCCTGGGAAGCCCTTACCGGTCAGACTGCCGACGTCGTGCTCGGCCTGGAATGCTTGCCGCACGGCCCGACCCGCGACGGCGACCTGGCCAGCTTGGGCGGCAGCTTCTGCCCCCCTCCGGAAGCCTTCGAAGGTCGGCCGGCCGGAGGCAAAACCCTGATCGTCTTGCCAGGCGGCGAACGGCGCTGGTGCCGGGTCGAATACTGGCCCTATCACGACAACCAAGGGACCCCGATCGGCACTATCGGCCTGGTCCGACCCCCGGACGCACCGCCGCACGCCCCGGATTCCGAGTCGCAACACCTGCGGGCCGAACTGCTTGAAGTCCGCGAACGACTTCAAAACCGCTACGGATTTGACACCCTGATCGGCCAAGGGCCGGCGCACCGCCGCTTGCTCGATCAGGTCCGCGCCGCCGCCCTGGCCAACGTGCCGGTCCTGATCGTGGGAGAACCGGGGACCGGCAAGCGAACCATCGCTCGGACCATTCACCAGCAAGGCCCCAACCCGAGAACCTCTTTGGTGCCGTTCGACTGCGCGGCTCTATCCCCTGAGGTCATCGAACGCGAGCTGTTCGGGCCCGACGGCGATCGGCCAGACGCTAAACTCAACCTGCCCGAAGGCGCGACAGTCCTGCTGGTGGATGTCTTCGAACTGCCTCGCGATCTCCAAGCCCGGCTCGCCTCGACCTGGATCGGCCCGAACCGCCTACTGGCGACGGCCAGCGTCGATCCGCTTCAGGCTCGCCGCGAAGGCCGACTCAGACCCGACCTGTATTACGTCCTGACGACCCTGGTCATTCCCCTCGACCCGTTGCGCGAACGTCTGGCGGAACTCCCCTTGCTGGCCCAGGCGTTCCTGGAACGGGCGAACCTGCGCAACACGCCTCGACGCCAGGGGTTCACCGCCGAGGCGCTCTCGGCCCTGGCCTCCTATGATTGGCCGGGCAACCTCCGCGAGCTCGCCCGCGTCATCAACGCCGCGCACGCCCAAGGCCAAGGGGACCTGATTGCCGCGGCCGACGTCCCCGCCACCATTCGAGGCCACCTCGGCTCGGCCTACACCCCGCCGCCTGTTCCACCGGTCATCACCCCCCTGGACAACCTCCTGGAACAACTCGAGCGCCGCCTGATCGAGCAAGCCCTCCAGCGCGCCCGGCAGAACAAGTCGAAAGCCGCCGACCTGCTCGCCATCTCCCGACCCCGCCTCTATCGACGGATCAAGGAGCTGAACATCCCCGACGAGTCCGAACCGCCCGACGAGCCCGCCGCCCCGCCCTTTGGACGCCCTTGACCGGACACAATCGCGTCAGGTCTAGGATGCCCTGTATGTATTCATAATTTTGGAATATAGAAGTTATGTAATTGTTAGCCGGGCCGGCGAAATTGTCGAGAGGTGGGGCGAGTTTGTCGTGGATCGAGCGCCAGCGAGCCCCACCAATCCGGTTGGTGGGGCTCGCTGGCGCTCGACTCACTCTACAAAAACCAATCGCGTTACTCCTAAGTTCAAGTTTCCCGATTCCCGATTCCCGATTCCAGGATTCAAGATTCCAGAACTAAGCGAGAAAATCGCCAGAATTCCAACCTGATGTCACTGATTTTCCTGCAAAACTTCCCGGATCGACTCTGATCCCTCTGATCGGCTCAAAGGGCGATTCGACCCGTCCGTCAAGGGGCTGACCTGTCGCGATCAGCGCTGGATTCGTAAGGTGCCGGCGAATGGTGAGCCGCCTGGGGGCGGGGTGGCCGTCAGAGTGCTTCGAAAGCCGAAGGGCGCTTTGGCGACTCCCTGGAAGGGGTCGCGCGTGCGGACCCAGTCGGCGGGCAACTTGGTGTCCGGGGAGAAGTCGGCCACAGCGTGCGCGTCGCAGAGGCCGGAGGCCGAGACGTCAAGGGTAAGATTGGCGACGAGCGTAAACCGGCCCAAGGGCATCGGCACCCCTTCGCAAGGCGGCAGGTGCTGGTTGCAGAGCTGGCCTTGCGTTCCTGAGACGGTCATCGGCGGATGGGCCAGGGTCAAGGCGGGGCCGACCCAATCGCAAGGAGTCACGCTGATGTCGGCAAGTCGGACACGGGCGCTGGCTCGCCCCTTGCTCCGGACGAAGCCGGTCAAGGCGCTGTCGAGTTTCAGGACGACTTGGTGCGCGGATGGGTCGGTGCTGGTGATCTCGAATTCCTGAACAAGCTGGAACGACTCGGAGGCCATGCCGGTGCAACCGAGATAGGCGTTCGCGGCTGTCGTGCCCGTCATCGAGACCGTCAAAGCGCCGTGGGCTTCGGAGACGTCGATGAATCCCCCTTCTGCGCGGGCGAGCCCCCGGTGTTGAGGAGTGACGCACGCCTGTCGAGCGCCGAGCCCGATCGAGTACTTCGTCGCCGGTAAGGGGCTCGGGAGCATGGAGGGCAGGCGCGACGGTGGTTGAGGTTCCTCCTGGAGTAAGTCGGGCTGAGTCGGTCGGGGTGGTTTGACTTCGGGGGCCTCTGGCGAGCCAGGGCGCTTGATCGCCCGATGCGTTTGCGCCTCGGCCCCGGCGACGATCGCCAGGATGAGCAGCCATCCGGGCAGCGTGGCGAGAATCGGTCTCATCAAACGAACCCTCCGTTGGTCCCGCCGTCCGTATTGTTCAGAACAAGAAGATGATGTCAAAGGCAAGCGTGAGCTGACTCGACCGCGTGCCGTCATTGAACGGGTGGGTGAACTGCGCCCAGTCATACCGAGCTTCCGGGCGGACCCAGATCCAAGGTTCCGGCCGGACGTTCAACCCCAGGGTGATCTCGTGGAAGGTATCGGTTACGCCTGTGGCCAGGCCGTAGGGGTCCCAGAACACCTCGCTCCGCCAGACGCCCGTCACCTTGTCAGTGAAGTCATAGAGAAACCAGTTGATGAAGCTGTGATACGCCGCGCTATGGGCAACCTGGGGATCGTTGCCGAAGCCGAGGGTCTTGGGGTCAAAGATATGGTCGGTCTCGACGGCCTGGGTGAGCTTCTCGGTCCAGTGATGCGTCAAGACGCCCACGAGATAGCCCCGTTCGCTCCCTGCGTAGAACGGGTTGCGGCGGCGGGCCAGTTCTGGCGACGTGAAGACGCCGGTGGGCAAGAACGGACTGTCGGCCGGCGCGAACCGAGGAAGT
>JBDTIR010000521.1:0-4680 GCA_039936275.1 Isosphaeraceae bacterium
ACCGATCAGGGCCGCCCTGGCCGCGCCTCGCACGGGCGCAATCCCAGCCGACAACAAGGCCCGACCTTCCAGCGGTTCCAGGCCGCGCACGCATCGAGAGCGTCGAGACCGCTCAGGCTTCGCGAGACGGAACCTTGCCCATCGCCAACAAGGTCTGTTCGCCTCGCCCGGTTTTGAGACGCGCATGGTCGATCAATCCGTGCCGGAAGGAAAAAGGGGAAACCTCCCCCTCTCCATCGTTCCCTTCTCTTTGCACAGACCAGCCGAAACCCTATGGGCGTCCGGCGCGTTGCTTGTTTAAGTCGGACGCCCGTTAAAACGGTTAGACTTTCGCGCGAACCTTGGCAAGTCCCATAAAGGAAAACCAGTCCTTCCCGCGGACCAGGTCCTCGGCCGTCAGGTTCTTGGCCTCTACGATCGTTCCGACAAGGTTATCCGTGGTGATCGCTAACTCGGGGGGACCGGCCGAATCAAGAATCCGCTGAGTCTGGTTGTCCAACGCTTCGCGGGCCGCCTCGGTCGGGAACGTCCAGAGAGGAACCCAGACCGGCTGCCGCGGGGACTGATATAGCGCAAGGGCGTCCACCAATCGATCCAGAGAACCTCTCATCAAGGGGGCGAGGCTGTAGGTCCGGACGTCCCGCCTCTCAGGATCGTTGATTACCTCGTCAAACAACTCAAAGCGGTAGTCACGTTCGCAAACTCCGCACTCCAGCAGGCCGCTGGTCGGCCCGTCATGCCAACCCGGGGCGATGACCCGGTGGAAGGGGGAACGTCTCTCCCGGAGGTGAGCCGGCTGGCGGCAACAGAGATCGTGATCGTTCATCGGCCCTTATCTCCGTCCGAACAATTGGTTGAACAGGTCGGCCACGTCCTCCGTCACCGGCTCCGGCAACTCCACGGTCTTGTGTTGAGAAACAGCATGCGTGGGTGTGTCATGAACCGGGAAGTACGACTCGACGACCTTTCTGGCCGCCGACAACGCGGGATCGGCCGGGGCGCCCGCAGTGACGGACACCCCGTGGATGCCGAGAGCCGCCCCAGACTCGCCCGCCTTGCGGCCGAGGCGAGCGGCGGATTCGCGACTGGTCCCGAGCCGTTTGAGAACCTCAACTCCCATCCTTTATGCGCTCACGCTCCAGCGCCGGGGCGGCCGACGACTTCGCGGGCCTGGCCGTGCTCGCGGCGGGTCGCGATTGCGTTGACGGCGTTGAGGTACGCCAGGGCGGACGCCTCGACGATGTCGGTCGATACCGATCGGCCTCGGAACGAGCGATCGTCGCTCTCGACCTCCAGTTCGAGCGTTACCTCGCCTTGGGCGTCCTTACCTTGCGTCACGCCTCGGACGGCGAATTCGCGGAGGTTCGCATGGACGCCGGTGACACGTTCTACCGCCTTGAAGATCGCGTCGACCGGGCCGTCGCCAATGGCCGCGTCCTGGACGATCTGGCCGTCTGGGCGGCGGATCGAGACGGTCGCTGTCGGCAAGACGCTTGAGCCGGCCGTCGTGTGCAGGCTGATCAACTGCCAGTGCGCCGGCACGTTGTCAAGGTGCTTTTCGATCAGGACGACCAGGTCTTCGTCGTAGATTTCCTTCTTCTTGTCGGCCAGGGTCTTGAAGTCGTCGAACAAGACTTCCATCTGCGGTTCGGTCAACGTGTAGCCCAGCTCCTCGACTCGATCGCGCAAGGCGTGGCGGCCCGAGTGCTTGCCCAGGACCAGGTCGGTCTTGGGCACGCCGACTTCCTCCGGACGCATGATTTCGTAAGTGGATCGTTCCTTGAGCATGCCGTCCTGGTGGATGCCAGACTCGTGCGCGAAGGCGTTGCGGCCGACGATCGCCTTGTTGCGCTGAACGGTCATGCCGGTGATCGTCGAGACCATCCGGCTCACCGGGAAGAGCCGCTCGGTCTTGATGTTGGTCGTCAGGCCGTAGTAGTCGGCCCTGGTCTTCAAGGCCATGACCACTTCTTCCAATGCGGCGTTGCCGGCGCGTTCGCCGATGCCGTTGATGGTGCATTCGACCTGTCTGGCCCCGGCCTCACACGCGGCCAGGCTGTTGGCGACGGCCATGCCCAGATCATCATGACAGTGGCAACTGATGATCGCCTGGTCGATGTTCGGCACCCCCAGGCGGAGGTTGCGGATGACCTCGGCGTACTGGGTCGGGGTGGCGTAGCCGACGGTGTCGGGGATGTTGACCGTGGTCGCGCCTGCCTCGATGGCAGCCTGGACGACGTCGCGGAGGAAATCCGGCTCGGTCCTCGCGGCGTCCTCGGGGCTGAACTCGACGTCGGCGACGAACCCCTTGGCCCGTCGCACGCTGGCGACGGCCCGCTCAATGATCTGCGCCTTGGTCATGCGCAACTTGTGCTCTCGGTGGATCGCTGAGGTTGCCAGAAAGACGTGAATACGGGGGCTCTGGGCGAACTTGACGGCCTCGCCGGCGCGGTCGATGTCGCGGTCGCTACAGCGGGCCAGGGCGCAGATGGTGGTGCCTGTGACTTCGGTGGCGATCAGCCGCACGGCTTCAAAGTCGCCGGTCGAGGCGATCGGGAACCCGGCCTCGATCACGTCCACGCCCAGGGCGGCCAGGGCCCGGGCGACCTCGAGCTTCTCGACCTGGTTCATGCTTGCGCCCGGCGACTGTTCGCCGTCGCGCAAGGTCGTGTCAAAGATCCGGATACGTCGGTCGTCGGCCATGTCAGGGCTCCCCATCTTTACAAAGTCCTCGGTCGAGTCAAGACAAGCAGTTTGGCGCGATGGCGGGCCCCGGAAATGGAATAAGCCCCGAGACCGGCCGGCGGGCAGGTCTCGGGGCTCCGTGTTTACACGCGAGAGGCGCTCGGACGACGAACCCTAAGACCGTAACCGCCCCTGAAGGCTAATAAGCGCCCGCAGGGACAGGGGAAGGCCAGAAAGTCGAGCGGGGTTCGCCAACATGGATCGGGTCCGAGGTTCCCGAAAGGTTTCGCCTCTCTTGGTACGTGTCACTGAATCTTACGCCCGGGTTCGCGCCGGAGTCAATGAGAAACTGACACCGATTGGCCGATTTTTTGAAGATTTTCAGGGTTCTGGGTGGGATCGGACGGCCCGGACCCCGCTGCAACGCTTTGGAATCCCGTCCGCCGCCGAACCGCCATTGGCCGTTCGATCAGTGGCCTGGTGGCCTCCAGCAGCGGACCTCGACGTTGAAAAATCCAGTCATCCATCAACAGACCCTTTTCCGCCGTCAGCGAATGTCCTATAATTGCAGATAGGCTGACACCTCAACAGGTCCATGAACACCGCGAGGCACAATCCAATGCGTCGAGGCCGAAGGGTCGGCTAACAACCCCAAGTGCGCGAATTGGAGCGTCGAGAACTCCTCACCGCCGCCGTCCACTGGGGGATGGCGACGTATGTGCTTGGGACGGGTCCAGACTCCATCAAGGCAACTCCAGGAATGTCCATCGGCGTAGAGATCACGCTTCCCAACGATTTTCAGGACGATTACACCGGGGTGGACCTCTATACCCTGACCTTCGCACGGCCCTCGATCCCGAGGACACGAGTTACCAGAACCCCAATCCTTCCGCGCGGCCCCAGATCGATACCCGGGGCGAATACCGCGAGGGGACCGTCACACGCTCCGGGCATCCCGGCGTGGACAATAATGGGTTCACTGTCTACACCTCTGACAGTGTTTTGGATGGAGTGTACGCCCCGAAGGAACCGGGTACCTATTCGGTCACGGCCTCCGTGACCTACTGGTGCTACGATCAAGATACGATGCTCCATTACAACAAGACCCTCTCCACGACCCTGACCTACCAGGTCGTGGTTCCCTACACCGCATGGTTCAAGGTGGCCGGCGACAATGATACCGATCAGACCTCTCCGTATCCCGGAATGGCGCCACCTTTTTCCTTCTGCTACTTTGACGCAACCAACAACTCATCGACCAGCGACCCGTCCGCGCCCCGGGTTGGGTTCAGCTTCCTCCAGCCCGACGGGAGCGGCCGGATGGAACTCGGATACTGGGGCTACGTCCGTAACGACACACCTTATAGCCTGGATTACAATGTCATCCAGATCGTCAAGCAGAACTACTTCCGCCAGGAATGGGCGGACGGCACCGCCGTCGAGACGACGTTTGACAAGGCATTGGACGTCTTTGCCACGTCAACCAGTTTCTACTGGAACAGTCCTTCGGTCACGGTTGAACCTGATGTGACGACCCGGCTGAAGCCGGTTATTACCGATGTTGGCCCGGATGGCTCGCCCATGATCTTCTACCCACCGTTCGGAAGGGACACTCCTGCCGTGTCAGTCCCCAAGGTCGATTCCGTCCACGGGCAGCTCGTGAAGATGGAGTGGCGGGTGCAATTCGAGACCCATCTGACCATCATGGAGCCCGATCACGGCGGCGTTCCCGTCAGCGTCAGCATGGCGGCCTGGTCCATTGGCGGGCAACTCTCCTACAACTCGACGACCAACTCGTACTCTGGTTCCGCCACGTCCGGTTCAGTCGCCGTGCCCATGCCACCCAACCCGTTCACTCCCTCAAACACCCCGTGGATGGCCGACGGCGACAATAACCGGCACTACCTGGAATGGAGCGGCGTCGCCAAGGTCTGGGGGAACAACGGATACCAACAGGACGGCGGTCAACAGGCGGCCCTTGCCGTCAATTGGTCC
>JBDTIR010000522.1:0-2901 GCA_039936275.1 Isosphaeraceae bacterium
CCCACCGGAGACGGCCCCTCCGGCCTCCCTCCGGTCGCCGAGGCGGCCATGGCTGAACCTGGCGTCTTGCCCGCCTCGCTGTCCCTGCCCGCCTTGCCTCCCGACCCTACCGGCGAAGCTGATGACTCCTTGCCAGCCCTTCCAGGCGGGAACTGAGGCGAATCGCGGCAACGACCGGAAATCCTCTCAACGGGCCGACCCTCTTCACCAAAAAGGGGGTCGGCCCGTTGTCATTCATCGCGGGATCGATGATTGATGGGAGATTCCAAGTCCCGAAGTGGGTTCTCAGTTCTGGCGGCGGTGATCACAATCACCATTCGTACATCGCCGGATCATTCAATCAAACAAATCCTTGGGTCGAACCTTTGGCGTCGAGTCCCACATCGTCTGCTCATCGGCGAAGGGGTGCCCGGCGCTTTCGACCTTGCGTTTCGGCATGGCCTGGAGGATCGCCGAGGCGAGCCGAAGGTCGCCTTGAGTCGTGATCTTGAGATTGAACGGGGAACCATCCACCACGAAGCACGCATGGCCGAGCGCCTCGACCAACTGGGCGTCGTCCGTGACAGCCTCGCCGACGCGATCTCGGTTCGCGTAAGCCTGGATCAAGAGACCGCGTCCAAACGCCTGCGGCGTCTGCACGGCAACCAGGCCGGCGCGCGACACGGTTTCGACGGCCCGTTGGTCGTCGCCGACGCGTTTCAAGGTGTCCGAGACCGGCAGGCCAGGCAGCGCCGCACCGTGCTTGCGGGCCGCGTCAAAGACGGCGTCGATCAGTTCAAGGGTCAGGCAAGGACGGGCCGCGTCGTGAACCGCGACGAACTCGCAAGCCGGATCAATGACGTCCAGGGCCCTGGCTACGGTCTCGTACCGCTCGGCACCACCGTCAATGACCTGGATATTCAAAAACGCGACATTGGCCCGGTACCGACGTTCAAACATCTCGCGGTCTTCCGGCGCGATCGCCAGGACGATCTGCGCCACGTCGTCACGGTTCAAGAACGGTTCGACGGCGTGGAGCCAGACAGCCCGGCCGTCGAGGTCGGCGTAGATCTTCTTCTGTTTCGGATCGCCGAACCGTGTTGATCGGCCGGCGGCCGGCAAAATCACGGCGAATGTACCCATCGTTTGGATCTCGCGACTGCTTCCCTTTGCCTCTCTCCAGCCCGATTGTGGTCCGATCTTCCGGCGAAAGTCAACGAGGCGCGTGCGTCATTTCCTGGTCGGACGGCCTGAGATCGCCTAAAGTAAAGGGCGTCCATCGATCGCAAATCCAAACACTGATGGTTCGACCAGAAACATGCCCACATCCCCTCGTTCGAGGCAGACCGGCCCGATGGAATGTCTTGGCCCGCAGTGCGCCTCAATGGTGCTCGACTGGATCAAGAGCCGGGCCGCCGAACTTGAACCCAGCGCCAATCCTGCCACGCGCCAAGGGACCTTGTGGACCAGTGCCGCCTACCAGGACGACGCGCCTGCGATTCGTAGTCCGGCCGAGTTGGCCGGCGCTCTGGAACATCTGGAATACGCGGTCTTCCGCCGATATAACAATCAACTGACCCGCGCCGAACGGGCCAGGCTGGACAATACCATTGAGAACGCCTTGTTCAAGGCCGAACGCTACCTGGAACGGCTTGACGAGACCGAACGGGTGATCGAAGCGCCCCGCTGCCTCGACTTACGTGCCAAGGTTCGCGACGGTCAGGAACGAATCGAGCGCCAGCGCGACCAGGCCCGACGCGCCGACCTGAAACTGGCGCAGCTCGGCACCCTCAATCCCGAGCAATTCGAGGAGTTCGTCGCCGAAGTGTTTGAAGCCCTCGGCTACGAGGTCGAACGAGTCGGCGGCACGGGCGACGAAGGGGCGGACCTGCGCGTCGGCCGCGCCGGCTTACGCGGGGTCGTTCAGTGCAAATATCACAAGCGAGGCGTCGTCGGTTCCCCCGAACTCCAGAAGTTCCTGGGAACAATTCATCATACCAGCAGCCATAAAGGGTTCTTCGTCACCACGCGCACATTTACCTTGGCGGCCGAGCGGTTCGTCGCCGACCACCCGATCGAGTTGATCGACGGCCCCAGACTCGTCGAGCTGGTTCAGCAGGCGCTTGGGCCTGGCTCTCGCCGCGAGCCCGAACCAACGTGGTTCTGATCGGTCCCGCCCAGCGTTCATCGCGTCGTTCGAAGTGAAAATCCCGGGCAATGTGATCCGTGATTCATCTTGGATCGTCGCGTCTGTTCTGAATTTTGGCGCAGCGATTGCCTATCAAACATCGAAACGCGCCGTATGCTTGAGTCAGAACAATTCGACGGATCAAGATGCTTGACTGGGGTCGCGGGGACGGATAGCCTGACCGCAACGCGGTTGAGGAATACGAACCGCCGTCCCGTACTTACCCTAGCCAAGGAGGGTCCTGATGGCAATCTGTGAACGAAAGACGTCGTTCAAACCGCTGGAGTTGCCGGCCGAGTGCGAGGACCTGGAGGGTTTGCTCCAGGCCGACTTGCGCGCGGTTGTGGTCATGCTCACCCAACGTGCCCATGAGCGCTTGATGCTCACCAAACGAGAGCATCACGCACTCCAGCAGACCCTCTGGAACGGCCTGGCCGAGGCCGTGAACCGCGCGATGGAACCGCTCTCGGCCGAGAACCGTTAAGTAAGGTCCACCGCCGCCATGTCTCAGATCATTCTTGGCGTGACCGGGTCGGTGGCCGCCGTGCGAACGCCCCCTCTGTTCGCGAAGCTCCGTGCCGAGGGGCACGCCGTTCGCGTCGTCGCCACTGAAGCGGCCTTGCACTTCTTTGACCCCAACGACCTGGGGCCGCCCGACCTGAACGGCGGCCCGTTCTTTCGAGACGCCGATGAATGGCCCGACGCTCGCTATCAGCGCGACGATCCGGTACTCC